>CAJUMD010000133.1 GCA_910587275.1 uncultured Kineothrix sp. | reverse complement strand
ACGGAAAACCGGGACAGGCAATCCCCCTGCCGCCGCCCCGCAAAAAACTCCCTCCCGTGCGTCCGCCCATCAACATAACATTTCAGCCTGAACTGTTACAGTGGAATGAAGGGAATGTAAATAAGGTATTGACAAATGGGGAAGGGGATAATATACTTTGAGTGTCAAATTATTCAGAAAGATTGGTTAAAGGAGATTATACGATGCTGGAGAGAGTAAAAGAAATCATTCAGGAACAGTTAAATTTAGAAGGAGTGGAAATCACGGAGGATTCTTCCTTTAAGGATGATTTGGGAGCGGATTCCCTCGATTTGTTTGAGTTGGTAATGGCTTTTGAGGAAGAATACGGAATTGAAATTCCTTCCGAGGATTTGGAGCAGATTACCACGGTTGGCGCAGTCATCGAGTATATGAAAAGCAAAGGTGTAGAAGCATAATATGAAAACAAGGATAACGGAGTTGCTGGGAATCGAATATCCGGTGATACAGGGCGGTATGGCGTGGGTGGCGGAATACCATCTTGCCGCAGCGGTATCGGAGGCAGGCGGTTTGGGCTTAATCGGCGCGGCGAGCGCGCCGCCGGAGATTGTCAGGGAGCAGATCCGGGAGGCGAAGAAGCTGACGGATAAACCCGTGGGCGTGAATATCATGCTGCTGAATCCCAATGCGGAAGAAGTGGCGAAAATTGTCGTTGAAGAAGGCGTGAAGGTAGTTACTACCGGCGCGGGGAATCCGGGCAGATTCGTTGGCATGTGGAAAGATGCCGGCGTCAAGGTCATTCCGGTGGTTGCCAGCGTGGCTATGGCGAAGATGATGGAACGGGCAGGCGCGGATGCGGTTGTGGCGGAAGGTGCGGAAGCAGGCGGTCATATCGGTTCCATCACAACAATGGCTTTGGTGCCGCAGGTTGTGGATGCGGTGCGGATTCCGGTAGTGGCAGCAGGCGGTATTGCCGACGGCAGGGGCTTTGCGGCAGCCATGATGCTCGGTGCGGAGGCGGTACAGATGGGAACCGTATTCGTAACGGCAAAGGAATCCATCGTACATAGCAATTATAAACAGAAGGTAATCGCGGCGAAAGACATTGATTCCGAAGTAACGGGAAGGAGTACCGGACATCCGGTGCGCTGCATCCGTAATAAGATGACAAGGGAATATCTGAAATTGGAGCAGCAGGGTGCATCTTTTGAGGAATTGGAACACCTGACCCTTGGAACGCTCAGGAAAGCAGTGATGGACGGGGACGTGGTGGACGGTACCGTCATGGCAGGACAGATTGCCGGTTTGGTGAAAGAAGAAAAAAGCTGCGGGGACATCATCCGTGGAACCGTGGCGCAGGCGGAACAATTACTCGGGAAGAAAACCGGGGAATGAGTAGGCGTACCATGGATAAACAGGAGGTCTGTAAGTAGGCAGACCTCCCTTTTCAGAAACTAATATTTTGAATATCAAAATATTTGGCTGTATAAAGAATTTGCAACAGTTATTTTATGGTAAGGAAGGAAAGGGAAGGGATTCGTATGGGCAAGACAGCATTTATTTTTCCCGGACAGGGAGCGCAGTACGTGGGAATGGGGAAGGATTACTATGAGCAGATTCCGGTGTGCAGGGAGATGTTCGATTTGGCGGGCGAGGCGTCAGGATTGGATGTGGCAGCGCTTTGCTTTGAGGAAAACGATAAAATCCATATTACGGAATATACACAGATTGCCATGCTTGCCATGGAAGTGGCGGTGTTAAAGGCCATCCGGGAGACGGGCGTGAAGCCGGACGTAACGGCAGGTTTGAGTCTGGGGGAATATGGTGCACTGGCTGCAGCAGACGTGATGGATGTAAAGGATGTCTTCCGGGTAGTAAGGAAACGGGGGATTTACATGCAGGAGGCCGTACCCACGGGCGGAGCGATGACAGCGGTCATGGGACTGGATGCTTCGGAAATCGAAAAAGTGTGCGAAGAAACCGAAGGTACCGTAAGCATTGCAAACTATAACTGTCCGGGACAGATTGTCATAACCGGCGAAGCGCAGGCGGTTGCAAAGGCTGCCGAAACGCTGGCGGCAGCAGGGGCGAAGCGCTGCGTACCGCTGAAGGTCAGCGGACCGTTTCATTCCGAACTGCTGAAGGGGGCGGGGGAGAAACTGGGCGAGGTGCTGCGTGACGTGGAAATCCATGAAATCGGGGTTCCTTATTTGGCAAATGTAACGGCGGATTATGTGACGGACAAGGGACAGGTGAAAGAGCTTTTGACCAGGCAGGTGGCTTCCCCCGTGAGATGGCAGCAAAGTGTGGAACGGATGATTGCGGACGGCGTGGACACCTTTGTGGAAATCGGACCCGGTAAGACGCTTTCCGGTTTTATGCGCAAGATTAACCGGGACGTAACAACGCTTAACATAGAGAAGGTGGAAGATTTGGAGAAACTTTCACACTGGAAAGGAGTTTGATTATGCTGGAAGGAAAGGTTGCTTTAGTAACCGGGGCAAGCAGGGGAATCGGACGGGAAATCGCACTGACCCTTGCCGGATACGGGGCGGATGTTATCGTAAACTATAACGGTTCCGCGGATAAGGCGGCTGCCGTGGCGGCGCAGATCGAAGCCATGGGAAGAAAAGCGGCAACGGTGCAGTGTTCGGTGGCGGACTATGAAGCCTGCGGGAAAATGATTACGGACATGCTTGCCATGTTCGGTCATATTGACATACTGATCAATAACGCGGGAATAACCAAAGATAACCTGATGATTAAAATGTCGGAGGAAGATTTTGACGCGGTACTTGCCACGAATTTAAAGGGCACCTTTAATACCATAAAGCATATGTACCGTGCTTTCTTAAAACAGAGGGCGGGCAGGATTATTAATCTTTCCTCGGTATCCGGGGTATTGGGCAATGCTGGGCAGGCGAATTATGCGGCGTCCAAGGCAGGGGTCATCGGACTGACCAAAAGCATGGCAAGGGAACTTGCCAGCCGGAACATTACGGTCAATGCCGTGGCGCCCGGTTACGTGGATACGGATATGACCCAGGCTATGGGGGATGCCGCAAAAGAGGCGGTGATATCCCAAATACCGTTAAAGCGTGTGGGACAGCCGGGGGATATTGCGGAAGCGGTGGCATTCCTTGCCAGCGACAAGGCTTCCTATATCACGGGACAGGTGATTTCCGTGGACGGCGGAATGGCGATTTAGGGCGTGTTTGAAATACGCCTTGGGACAACGGAACGGTTGGCAGGTTTGTGTCCGTGCGGCATCCGCAAACCTGACGCACCACAAGCCGCGCAGAAATGAGGAAAAATATGGGAAAGAGAGTGGTAGTAACCGGAATGGGGGCCATTACCCCCATCGGCTTAAACGTAGGGGAATTTTGGGCAGGCGTGAAGGAAGGGAATATCGGATTTGACACCATTACAAAGTTTGATGCTTCCGGGTATAAGTGTAAGATTGCGGCGGAAGTCAAAGACTTTGAGGGGAAAAATTATATGGATTTTAAGGCGGCAAAGAGAATGGAGCTGTTTAGTCAGTATGCCGTTGCCGCAGCGAAAGAGGCAATGGAAGATGCGGGATTGGACATGGAAAAAGAAGACCCGTACCGCGTGGGCGTGTCCGTGGGATCCGGTATCGGCTCTTTGCAGGCAATGGAAAGGGAACACGTGAAGCTGCTGGAAAAGGGACCTTCCCGCATCAATCCGTTGATGGTTCCGCTGATGATCTGCAACATGGCGGCAGGAAACGTTTCGATTCAGTTTGGCTTAAAGGGCAAGAACATTAACGTGGTCACGGCATGTGCCACGGGAACTAATTCCATCGGGGAAGCATTCCGCTCTATCCAATACGGGGAAGCCGACGTCATGGTGGCGGGCGGTACGGAGAGCAGCATTACGCCCATTGGAATAGCCGGTTTCACCGCATTGACGGCGTTGACATCATCGGATGACAAATACAGGTGCTCCATTCCTTTCGATAAAGAGCGGAGCGGGTTTGTCATGGGGGAAGGTTCTGCCATCGTAGTGTTGGAGGAACTGGAACATGCGAAGAAAAGGGGCGCGAAGATTTATGCAGAAGTAGCCGGCTACGGCTGTACGGCGGATGCGTTCCATATTACTTCCCCGGCGGAAGACGGGGAAGGCGCGGCAAAGGCGATGGAATTTGCCATGGCGGATGCGGGAGTGAAGCCGGAGGAGATTACTTATATCAATGCCCACGGCACGAGTACGCACCATAATGATTTATTTGAAACGAGGGCAATCAAAAAGGCGTTTGGGAATCATGCAAAAGACATCCGCATAAATTCCACGAAGTCCATGGTAGGGCACTTGCTGGGGGCGGCAGGGGCAGTGGAATTCGTTACCTGCGTTAAGGAGCTGGAAGAAGGCTATATCCACCGGACGGTGGGATACCAGGTGCCGGATGAGGAATGTGACTTGGACTACTGCAGGGAAGCGGTGGAAGGGGAATTCCGGTATGCGCTTTCCAATTCCCTCGGATTTGGCGGACACAATGCAACGATTATCATAAAGAAGTATGAGGAGTAAAATATGTCGGTATTGACAACGAAGGAAATCATGGAAATCATTCCACACAGACAGCCGTTCCTGCTGGTGGATACCATCGAGGAACTGGAACCGGGCGTGAAGGCGGTGGGGAAAAAGTGCGTGTCCTATAACGAGCCTTATTTTGCCGGACATTTTCCGGGGGAACCGGTGATGCCGGGTGTGCTGATTGTGGAAGCCCTGGCGCAGGTAGGAGCGGTGGCAATTTTGAGCCAGCCGGATTTTAAAGGGAAGACGGCGTATTTCGGTTCCATTAATTCCGCGAAATTCAAACAGAAGGTAGTACCGGGGGATGTGCTGACACTGGAAACGGAAATCATTAAAACAAAAGGTCCCATAGGGGTAGGCAGTGCGAAGGCTTATGTGGACGGTAAGCTGGCGGTACAGGCAGAGTTGACTTTTGCGGTAGGCTGAAAGGGACAGGCGGCGGAAAATATGGGCGGTAGTTTATTAAGACCTTTGAAAATAGGGGGAAAAACGGTGCCGGTACCGGTTATACAGGGCGGTATGGGCGTTGGCGTAAGTCTGTCGGGACTTGCGGGCGCGGTGGCGGGATGCGGCGGAATCGGCGTGATTTCCACGGCACAGATCGGATACCGCGATCCGGGATTCGACGCGGACCCCATAGGCTGCAATCTCCGTGCCATCGGGGAAGAAGTGGGGAAGGCGAGGGAGATTGCAGGGAAAACAGCGGGAGAAATGTCCGGTTCCGGCAGCAGGAGTATTCCGGGCCTTATCGGCGTAAATATTATGGTGGCGACCAAGCGCTATGAGGACTATGTGAAAGCGGCGGTGGAAGCGGGGGCAGACCTGATTATTTCCGGAGCCGGTCTTCCCATGACGCTGCCGGAGCTTGCCGGCAATACACGGACGAAGCTGGCGCCCATTGTTTCCAGCCTGAAATCGGCGCAGGTAATTGTAAAATACTGGATGAAAAAATATGACAGACTGCCGGACTTGGTAGTCATTGAAGGTCCTTTGGCAGGCGGGCATCTTGGCTTTACGCCGGATGAGCTTGCGGATATTGAGGGTCTGCGCTACGGGGAAGAAATCGGACGGATTGTCAGCCATGTGAAAGAATGCGGGGAACGGATTGGGAAGGAAATTCCCGTGGCGGTTGCGGGAGGAATTTATACGAGGGAAGACGCGGAGAAGTGTTTTGCCCTTGGGGCATCCGGCGTACAGATGGCTACCCGGTTTGTAACGACCTATGAATGCGATGCCGCGGACGCTTATAAGCAGACATATATCGATGCGGAAAAAGAAGACATTGTCATTGTGAAAAGCCCGGTAGGGATGCCGGGCAGGGCGATTTCCAATGAATTTATGGAACGTGCGGCAAACGGACGGATTCCCCACGGCAGGTGCCATAGCTGTATCGTGACCTGCAAGCCTGCGGAAACGCCGTATTGTATTACGGATGCTTTGGTAAACGCGGTGAAGGGGGATGTGGAGCATGGACTGTTGTTCTGCGGTGCAAATGCGTACCGTGCAAAACGTTTGGAGCATGTGGCGGATATCATGAGGGAATTTATACCGGATGGAAACGGATGAAACCAAAGGAAAATGGAAAGAGGAGCAGGGGTATTGGATATGACGACGAGAATAATCGGGACAGGAAGCAGTCTTCCCAGACAGACCGTGACAAATGAAGATCTGTCGAAAATCATGGACACTTCGGACGAGTGGATTTCCAGCCGTACCGGAATCCGGGAAAGGCATTTGGCAAAAGAGGAGACAACGGCTTCCCTGTCGGTGGAGGCCGCCGGGAAAGCGCTCCAAAATGCCGGGGTCCTGGCGGAGGAAGTGGATCTGCTTATTGTGGCGACGATAACAGGGGATTATGTTACGCCTTCCACGGCATGTGAGGTACAGGCAGGGCTTGGCGCCTCCCGCGCGGTGGCATTTGATATCAATGCGGCATGTTCGGGATTTATGTTTGCGCTGCATACGGCCCACGCATACCTGCAGACGGGGATTTACCGGACGGCGTTGGTGGTCGGAGCGGAAACGTTGTCCAAGATTATGGATTGGAATGACCGGAGTACCTGCGTGCTGTTTGGCGACGGGGCAGGGGCGGCAGTGGTGCGCGCTTTTGGGGAAGACGGTATGGAAAAAGGCGGCAGTGAAAACGGCTTTGGCGGCCTGCTGGCATTTGAACAGGGCTCGGACGGCTTGAGGGGCAAGGTACTTGCCTGCGAAGGCAGGAGGAATAATAATCCTCTGGTGCAGAACCCCTTGGTTCCTTCTTATGTGGGCATGGACGGGCAGGAAGTATATAAATTTGCAGTCAGTACGGTACCGGCTTCCATTCTGCGTGTGCTGGACAGGGCAGGCGTTGATGCGGGGGAAGTCAAATACTTTGTACTTCATCAGGCGAATATCCGTATTATCCAGTCGGTGGCAAAGAGACTGAGGGCGGATGTGGGAAAATTCCCGTTAAGCCTGGATCACTGCGGGAATGTGTCGGCAGCCAGCGTGCCAATTCTGTTGGATGAAATGAACCAAAAGGGAATGCTGGAAAAGGGGGACAAAATTGTTATGTCCGGGTTCGGCGGCGGTCTGACCTGGGCGAGTGCGGTTATCGAGTGGTAAAAAACAAAAAGGGTAAAAACGGGAGAATTTGCCCGCCGGGGTATTCATGGAAGTGAATTGTTAGTAAAGTGGATTTTGGCAAAAACAAGAGGAGTAAAAGCTGGTGTGCAGGTGGTTCTTATAAAATGAATATGGTAAAATTTTATAAGAAGCGAGGTAAAGCAATATGCAAAAGTAAATTTACCTCACAGAGGAAGAACGGATAAAGTGCCATAAGGTGACTGATGCGTTTGCGGAGCTGTACGAAATGGCGGATATTGTTGTGCTTGATGCAGGCAGATATGGCTTTGCAGAGCTGAAATATTACAAGCCGCCACAAAAGGCGGGGATAAGCCTGAAAAATAAGTTTTAGAAAAGAAAACACACCAAATTAGAGGACAAAGATGATTGGAAAGGCTCTGCATCATGCAGGGCTTTTTTGTTTGACAAAAAGACAGAATGAATGAGTGGGATTCCGTCGTAACCGGCATTCGTGGAAAAATCCAAAAGTTTTTATTTCTCCACAATGCAATTTTAGGTACTTGCCATTGCCCAAATCTCTACATATAATTGTAATGTGGCTGCTGTCTCGGCATATGGATGTGTAATTAAATAAACGGAGGGACATCAATAATGAACAGGATTTTGATTATAGATGATGATAAGGAGCTTTGTGTACTAATCAGGCAGAGTGTTTTACGGGAAAGCATAGAAGCCGACTGCTGTTATTCCGGAAAATCCGGTCTGCTGCAGCTGAAGGAAAAAGAATACCAGCTTGTCATATTGGATGTTATGATGCCCGGCTTTG
>CAJUMD010000132.1 GCA_910587275.1 uncultured Kineothrix sp. | reverse complement strand
AATTAGTAAATATGCCGAAAGTGAAAAATTGTTCAAAAAAAGGTTGAAATTTTTAGTGGATATGGGGAGACGAAAAAAATGCTTCCTATTTTGGAAAACTTATTGTATAATAAAAAACACGTGATAATGTTTGAATGCAATTCCATTAACATATCGGCTTCAAAACCCCAAGGATGAAGAAAAGAGTATTGTATATGTAAGGAAGAAACAGAATAAAACCGGCCGGCAGGGCGGCAGAGCCGTGGCGGGCGGTAAAGATATATCATAGGGAAAACGGAGGAAAGTATGAGAGAAAAGTATGAATCGCTGGCACTTGTTGATTTAAAGGAAATTGCGAAGGCGCGGGGAATCAAAGGCACTTCTGCAATGAAGAAAGCGGATTTGGTGGAAGCCATGCTGCGGGAGGATGAGAAGGATAACGCAAAGGAAAGCGGGAAAGATTCCGACCAGCGGGAAACATATGTCCCAAAAAGGGGAAGCAATAATACGGGAAACAATAATGCGGGAAACGGTACGGCGAGAAAACCGGCGGACAAGCGTGGGGAGGGCGGAACCGATGAGGAGAAATTTCCGGCGGATCTCGACAGCGGGATTACGGCGCATGGTATTTTGGAGGTGATGCCGGACGGGTTTGGTTTTATCCGCAGCGCGAATTATCTTCCGGGTGAGAACGACGTTTATGTGGCGCCCAGCCAAATCCGACGTTTTAACTTAAAGACGGGGGATATTTTGGAAGGAAATACAAGGATTAAGACGCAGAACGAGAAATTCAGCGCACTGTTATATGTAAAAACCATTAACGGTTACACGCCGGATGTGGCGATGCGGCGCTGCAATTTTGAGGATATGACGCCTATTTTCCCGAATGAGCGCCTGAAACTGGAGACATCCACCGCCTCCGTATCCATGCGTATCATGGACTTGATGAGCCCCGTTGGTAAGGGACAGAGGGGGATGATTGTTTCCCCGCCGAAGGCCGGTAAGACGACTCTGTTAAAGGAAGTGGCTAAGTCCATCAAGCAAAATTCACCGGAAGTCCATTTGATTATTCTGCTGATTGACGAACGTCCTGAGGAAGTGACGGACATTAAGGAGGCGATTGAGGGTCCGAATGTGGAGGTGATTTATTCCACGTTTGATGAGCTGCCGGAGCACCATAAGAGGGTATCGGAAATGGTTATCGAACGGGCAAAACGCCTGGTGGAACATAAAAAGGATGTCATGATTCTTTTGGACAGCATTACCAGACTGACACGGGCATATAACCTGACCGTTCCGCCCAGCGGAAGGACGCTTTCCGGCGGTCTTGACCCTGCGGCGCTGCACATGCCCAAGCGTTTCTTCGGTGCGGCGAGGAATATGCGCGGCGGCGGAAGCCTGACAGTACTCGCAACGGCGATGGTTGGAACCGGAAGCAAGATGGATGATGTGGTATACGAGGAATTTAAGGGAACCGGAAACATGGAAATGGTTTTGGACCGAAAGTTATCGGAAAAGAGGATGTTCCCCGCCATCGATATTCCAAAATCCAGTACAAGGCGGGAAGATTTGTTATTGTCCGGCGAGGAGCAGGAGGCGATGAACGTTATGCGCAAAGCGTTAAACAGCTTAAAGCCGGAGGAAGCGGTGGAGAAGATTCTGGATATGTTTTCCAAGACACGCAGTAACAATGAATTTGTGCAGATGGTGAAGAAGATTAAATTCTTTTAAGGGAAGATACGGTGAATTCTTGTAACGGTTCAATCTGGATTGTTGCGGATTTCGTGAAGTTTCGTAAAGTTTTGATAAAAGTGCTTGCATGAAGGAACAAACTGTGGTAAAATAAAAATGCTGTTTGGGTTAGTCCGGCAGTTTTGCCTGCGGTGCAGGCAGAGTGGGATGAGTACAAAACAATAATTTATGTCATAGAGAGGTGAAAAAGATGAAAGAAGGAATCCATCCTGAATACTATCAGGCAACTGTAACTTGCAACTGCGGAAATACATTCGTAACAGGTTCCACGAAGAAGGATATCCATGTGGAAGTATGTTCCAAATGCCATTCGTTCTATACCGGCCAGCAGAAATCCGCAAGGGCTGACGGACGTATTGATAAGTTCAACAGAAAATATGGTGTTAAGTAAGGAACTGTTAATAAAAAGTGTACATTTAAAAAGGTTGAGGTGGTCGCTATCTCAACCTTATTTAAATGTATGGAGTATATGAGGAACCGGTTATTATGAAAAAAAACAAAGGGAACCGTTATTCCGGCATTGGCGGGCAGGCAGTGCTGGAAGGCGTGATGATGAAAAATAAGGATAAATACGCGGTGGCAGTACGTAAGCCGGACGGTGTGATTGACGTGGAAGTGGATGTATACCAGGGCATCATGGAGGGCAGCGTGTTAAAGAAGGTTCCGTTTGTCCGGGGAATTTTTAATTTTCTGGATTCCATGGTACTTGGGATGAGGTCGCTTAACCATTCCGTATCATTTTATGAGGACGGTGAGGCGCAGGAAACGGCGGCGGATAAAGTGATGGGGAAACTGTTCCGTGAGAAGGCGGAAAACGTGATGCTCGGGATGGTCACCGTTTTTTCCATAGTGCTTGCCGTGGCAATCTTTATGGTGCTGCCTTATTTTATTTCGTCTTTATTTGAAGAATATATCAGGAATACTTCCGTAATGGCGATTTTGGAAGGGGTTATCCGTATTCTGATTTTCGTTGGCTATATCGTGGCAATTACCATGATGAAGGATATCCGCCGCCTATACCAGTACCATGGGGCGGAGCATAAGTGCATTAACTGTATCGAAAAGGGGCGTCCGCTGACTGTGCATAATGTGATGCGCAGTTCCAGGCTGCATAAGAGATGCGGGACGAGTTTTCTGTTTTTTGTCGTGTTTGTCAGTATCATTGTGTTCTTTTTTATCCGTGTGGAGCAGCCGGTACTGCGTGTGCTGCTGCGGATTGCGTTGATTCCGGTGATTGCCGGTATTTCTTATGAAATTATCCGGCTGGCGGGGCGGAGCAACAATATTTTCGTGCGTATCCTTTCCGCACCGGGAATGTGGCTGCAGAAGCTGACCACCAAAGAGCCGGACAGGGAAATGGCGGAAGTGGCAATTGCGTCCGTGGAAGCCGTTTTTGACTGGAAAGCATATTTGAAGGAGACTTTCGGATATGAAGTCGACGATTCATGGCTGGTGGATGAGCCGTCAGAAGACGGGGAGGACGAGAATGCCAACGGCGACGGCTATGCGCAGATGGAGGAAACGGAAGCAGCAGGGGAAACGGTGGGGAGAGAACCGGAAAGAAAGGGAGTATCAGGAAAAGAAGAAAAAGCAAAAAGGGAAACCTTAGGAAAAGAAGGAAAAAAGGAAGTCCGCATAAAGGAACGGGTCGAGCTGGAGGAAACGGAAAAACATGAAAAACCGGAATTAGAATTGGAAACGGAATTGGAAACGGACTTAGAAACGGAATTGGAAATAGAAGAAATCGGGGACGAGACGGAAGAAGCAGTAATCAGGAAAGAAACGGAATGGAAAGCGGCAACAGAAATAAAGCCGCAACCGGAAAGGAACAGAAAAGCGGAAACTGCCGTAACGGAGGCTGCCATGAAAGTATGGCAGGAAGAAAATGTGGCGGAAGAACCGGAAGGCAGACGGGAAGGCGGAAATGAAATATAAGGAAGCGTATGATGCCGGTGTCAGCCGGTTAAAGGAAGCGGGAGTGGAAGAAGCGGCGCTGGATGCAAGGCTTTTGCTGGAGCATATCTGCCATACCAACCGGAATGACCTGCTCGCCCATGGGGACAGGAAGCTGGGGGAGGATTTGTGCAGCGTTTATTTTGAGGGAATTGCGCGGAGGGAAAGCCGCGTGCCGCTCCAGCATATTACGGGGGAACAGGCTTTCATGGGGCTGGTTTTTGAAGTAAACGGTCATGTGCTGATTCCCAGGCAGGATACGGAGATTCTTGTGGAGGAAGCCATGCGTTACCTTCACGACGGGATGGATATACTGGATTTGTGTACGGGTTCCGGCTGCATCCTTTTGAGCCTGCTGCATTATTCCAACGGATGCATCGGCGTGGGAACGGACCTTTCGGGAGAAGCCCTTGCGGTAGCGGAACGGAACGGGCAGCGGCTGGGAGGGAATTACCGCTTTATACAGGGCGATTTGTTTGAGCACGTGGACGGACTTTTTGACATGATTGTCTCCAATCCCCCTTATATACCGACCGGGGAGATTGGCGGACTGATGGAGGAAGTACGGGTACACGAGCCGCTTATGGCTTTGGACGGGAAAGAGGACGGGCTGTACTTTTACCGGAAGATTGCCGCACAGGCAGGAAGGTACCTGCGGGGCGGCGGATACCTTTTTTTTGAGATTGGCTGTGAACAGGCAAAAGACGTGAAGAATATCATGGAAGGGGAAGGATTCCGGGAAATTACGGTAGTCAGGGATTTTGCAGGATTGGACCGTGTGGTGTATGGATGGAATCCGAAGCCGGAATCAAAGCCGGATAGCGAGGTATAAACCCGTCGGATACCATTTTTAAGATGCGGCGGTTTGCGGACTGTTTGAGAGGAAATGTGTTTTTTATGGAGGAAAGGAACGGAAATGTTTGATAAATTGGAGGATTTGCTGATTCGTTTTGAGGAAATCATGGGAGAGCTGGGGGAACCCACGGTAACGAATAACCAGGAGCGGTTCCGGGCGCTGATGAAGGAACAGAGCGATTTAACCCCCATTGTGGAAGCGTATAGGGAATATAAGAAAAGCAGGCAGGATATCGATGACAGCCTTGCCATGCTGGACGGGGAATCCGATGAGGAGATGCGGGAAATGTTAAAGGAGGAACTTAATTCCGCCAAGAAACGGGTGGAGGAGCTGGAAACGGAGCTGAAAATCCTCTTGCTGCCCAAGGATCCCAACGACGATAAGAACGTTATCGTGGAAATCAGGGCCGGCGCAGGCGGCGACGAGGCAGCGCTTTTTGCGGCGGAGGTTTACCGGCTGTACGTGCATTATGCGGAGAGCCAGCGTTGGAAAGTGGAGACCATGAATGTGGATGAAATCGGCATCGGCGGCATGAAGGAAGTGAACTTCATGATTAGCGGGCAGGGCGCTTATTCCAAGCTGAAGTATGAAAGCGGTGTGCACCGTGTACAGCGTGTACCGGAAACGGAGTCCGGCGGGCGTATCCATACGTCTACCATCAGCGTAGCAGTCATGCCGGAAGTGGATGAGGATATTGATATCGTGATTGAAGATAAGGATATACGCATTGACGTAATGAGGGCGTCCGGTAACGGGGGACAGTGCGTAAATACCACGGATTCCGCGGTGCGTCTGACCCATTATCCTACGGGAATCGTGGTGTACAGCCAGACCGAGAAATCCCAGCTTCAGAACAAGGCGAAAGCATTTGCATTGTTAAAAGCGAAACTGTATGATATAGAGCAGCAGCAGAGGCATGATGCGGAGGCGGAACTGCGCAGGAGCCAGATTGGTACCGGCGACCGCTCCGAGAAAATCAGGACGTACAATTTTCCCCAGGGCAGGGTAACGGACCACAGGATTAATCTGACACTTTATAAACTGGATAAAATCATGAACGGGGATATCCAGGAAATTATTGATGCGTGTATTGCGGCAGACCAGGCCCGCAAGTTGTGCATCTTAAATCAGGAGACTTGAAAGAATCACGGCTTTATATGGCACAAATCCGGCTTGAAATGGCGCAAGGGTAAATCTAAGGGTAGGGGGTTAAAGGGCGAAAGTTTGGAAGTGTGCGCCTGCGGCCCGGTATCAGATATATGGCGTAGGGCTGCAGGGCAAAGGCTTATTGTTTGCCGGACATGGGGATTTGCAGATAATCAATCAGGGCAGTTTCCAAAAGCCGGGAATAGTTTACCTTTTGTTCTTCTGCAATCCTTTTCAGCCCCGCCTGCTTGTAAATGCTGTTTAGTGTTCCCGGTTTCAAGTCCCCGTTGTGATTTGGTACTGTGACTTTTCCGGGCTTTGTTGGGTGCTTTAGGCTTATGTGGGAGCCTTCCTGATTGGTGGTGTACCATCCATCTTTACGAAGCACCTTTAGTATTTCCCGAACTGTCATATTGTGTTCTCCTTATATTATGTACTATACGCCTTTTTTATGCGCATATCAATAGTTTTGCGTATAAAAAAGGCGTATTTTGCAGAGCGGAGGATAGAAAGCAGACTGGCAGCAGTACACAAGGAATCCCCACAAATGGAGAAAGCGCAATTATGCCGCCTGCTGCCCGCTTGCTTTTATCAGACGTTACATGCCAAAGGCTACCGGGCTGCATTGTCAGAAATCAAGAAAGGCGGTGCGGCATGATGCAGTATCCATTGACAATAGAGCAGTTAAGACAGCAATTTGCTGATTTTTGCACATATCATGCGCGAAAATCCTTTTTCTTTACAATTTAGGCAGCAGTAGGTATAATTGTGTTTAAGCAAGAAATGGAGGCATATGTGCCGGGACCGTAAAAGAGGCGCATGTGCTTAGCATCGGTCCGGTCCCGTAAGTCGTGCATCTTAAACAAGGAGGCTTAAAAGCCGGATGTTATGCTGGGTTTCCGGGATTTTATAAAAGCGAAAGTATCAAATAAAAACAGACAGATTGCGATTCAGGGAGGAAAGTAAAATGGCTAAGAATGACAGATTTGAAAATATTTATTCACAGGGAACCGTGAATAGGATGGAAATTTGGATGGACAGGGAAACCGGTGTGAATTATGTGTTTCATGTAAGCGGCTATTCCGGAGGAATGACACCGTTGTTGGACAGAGATGGAAAGCCGGTGATTTCTCCGGTTGTAAACAAATAAATCCAGGTTTGCAGAGCGGAAGAAAGCAGGAAAAAGCAGATGGACACAGATAAGCCAAATAACTTATTGGAAAATTTAGGCAGGCTGCACACTACGGATTTGGGCGCTGCACGGCTCAGGAAGAACCTGTCGCTGGATACCGGCGATGTGACCGGCTGGTGCAGGGATAAAATACAAAGTCAGGAGGCTGTCATCCGCCGGATGGGGAAAAACTGGTATGTGGATACGGGGGACTGTGTCATAACCGTAAATGCCCACAGCTATACCATTATTACCGCCCATAAAAATAAAAAAGCCCGTTATCATGGGAACGGGGAAAACCGGCAAATCGGACGAAACAGGAAACAGGAGGAAACCGCGGAACCCGGAAAACGGCTGGAGGCATTTGAAAAAATGCTGGCAGGCATACAGGAACGGTATGAAGATACCAAACGGAAGATGGGCGAAATGAAGGCGGGGGGAAAGACGAAATCCGCTACCTACCGGCAATTCATGGGAACGAAAATGATGTACCGGAACATGCTTTCCATGTACCGGTTATACGGGCTTTTGGAAGATACCCCGGATGAAACGGAAGACGGGGAAACGGTGGAGTGAAATAGACATGTCCGGCTCTGTCAAGACAATACCCCGGATATCAGGTAGGATAAACAGGAAAGGATACGGCATCTTAATACTATGGATTGGATGCCGGGGGGGCATGGAACAGGTGGAAACGGTACAGGCAATGCAGGAATTTATAGCCGGGCATTTCAGTGAGGAAGGGTTCTGCGCGGAAAAAGTCTGTATGGCGGCAGGATATTCCAGACGCCATGCGGAGCGGCTGTTTAAGGAATATACGGGGAAATCCATACAGGAGTACATTCAGGCAGTCCGTCTGACCAAAGGGGCGGGGGAACTGCTTAAGGGCGGCAAGTCGGTATTGGAAATTGCCCTGGACAGCCACTTTCGGTCCCATGAAGGATTTACGCGCTCGTTTCACAGAAGGTTTAGGCTGACACCGTCGGAGTACCGCGAACGGAAGATTGCCATTCCATGGTTCACCCAGTATCCGGTCAGTCACTATTATGCGATGATCCGGGATAAGGAGGAAACGGATATGGAAAACAAGGA
>CAJUMD010000131.1 GCA_910587275.1 uncultured Kineothrix sp. | reverse complement strand
TGGAGGCCAAAATGTTCATCCAGCATTTCCAGGTAATCAGAATCTATCCTGTCATGGGGACAGGCGAGGAATACGGTCTTTCCGAGAATCCTGCGCTGTTCGATATGTATATCCATCTGGGACAGGAGATTCATGCCGATGTACAGGTCGTTTATTGTAAACTTGCGTTCTGCTATTTCCATAGAATTCGCTCCTTTTCTTTGGGTGTAGGGTATGTAGTAGAAAACGTAAATAGAATTACAGTTTTTCTGTGATTCTTTACTTATTATATCCGGTCTTGTTTCAAAAGTACATTTGAAAATTTTTCATACCATATCCATCATATTTGATTTTGAATTTAACGTGGAAAGGAATAGGGGAAAATTTTATTGCAAAACCGTCAGGCTTGGATTATAATTTAGGAAAAGAACCGTACCCGGGCTGGGGAGTGGACATGGATTTTACAAAAGATAAGCGGCCCGGGAGCGGTTCTTTTTTGGCGGGAGGAGCATGGGAGGGCGGACGCATGGGAGGGAGTTTTTGTGGGGTGGCGGTGTATGTAGCTTTCCCATAGTTAATGGGAGATAACATTTTGTTACTTTTTTATTGCTTTTCGGGTTGTACTGCTTTCAAGATAAATGGTGGTTTGCACGGGAAGGAAAATATTGTATAATTTAGAAAGAAAAGGCAGATTATTGTAACCTTTGTGGGAAGCTGTGGAGCATTCCGCATTGGTGGACAAATCCGGTTTCCTGCTGCCCATTTATGAGGTCAGGGACTGTATCTGCAGCATACTTAAAAATACGTTTGCGGAAGAATTTATTTACTGCATGTATGAATCTTTCCGGCATTTTATCGTATATATGACGGAAGAAATCGGACGGATGGAAGAAGAAGGCGGCATTAAGGAGGAAGATTTCCCTGAAAGAGAACCCTCCCTGTGACAGAATTATTACGGTCCGGATTAATGAAAGGACGCTGTATGACGTGGCAGTGGTTACTTACCAAATGGTACATGAACTGGCGCATTACAGCGGTAACAGGGTGCGCTGCAGGGAAATCCGCCAGGAGAAGATGATGCGCTCGCTCCTGAAAATCGTACTTCGCCAGTGTGAAATCCGGGATGGAAAAACCATAAGGCTGTTGGAGAAGTATACGGATGAATGTTGGGTCATGGACGGCAGGGGCAGTTTTATGGAGAATTTCAGAAGGAATGGAGAATGGTTCCTGAAAGCCCTGAAAGAGGATGCGGACGGGGAAATGGAAGAAAGGTTTGAACAGGGCTACGGTGCAGACTGCGGAAAAGGGGATGATACCTGCGATGAGATGCTTTATAAGCTGGGCATCGAAGGGAATGCCAGCCAAAAGTGTTACCGGGAGCTGTTTACCGGGCAGTACTGCCACCAGAAATACGATGATTTCCGTTCCATGATACAGGCAGTGAATGACCGGAATACGTTAAAGGCACTGGATGATTTTATGCTCCTTTTGGAAAAGGTTTACCGGGAGTGCTATGCGGATTTGCAGATGATACTGGTATTAGCGGTAAATCCGGAGGATTATCTGGACATGTTCATCGTGAAGCAGGGGGTTCCGCTGGAAGACCTGTTTTCGGAACCGGAAGATATCATCCGTGTCAGCATTATATTTAAGGTGCTGATGGATTGCGGGATTTGGGAGAAGAACACATTCCGGGATAAGAGGCTGCAGTCTGTCATGGAAGGGGTTTACCGGGACCTCGGAAATGATTTCGGGTGTATGGACGGAGAGGAAAAAGAAAGGAATGCCGCAATACTGGCGAGAATGGAGCCATACATTTTGGAATATAAAAAAGACGCCGGAGACAGTATCCGTTTCGGCGGCAGGGAAAACGTGCAGGTTCCGGTGACGGGACGGCGGATACGGGAAAGGCAGGGGACGGTATCGAATTGGGATATTTTACATCCGTAACGTACGGGCTGTACGGATATCTGTTAAACGTGACGGAAGCGGCGCTTGCGGAATACCTGCGGGAGGAGAAGAAAGGGAAGATACGGGAAGCGAGGGAAATCATCCGGACCATATTGGATTTTAAGGATACGATGGGGGTTTATGACTGCATCGAAAACGAAATATACGGCTACAAGGATATTCTGTTACCGGAATCCATGCATTAAAATAATAACAATTTTTTATTGCAAAGTAGGTATGGATGCATTATAATTTTATTTGGAAGGTCATATCCAAAGCGGCAGACAGCATGGTACAGACAGACGATTAGGCTGCTTTGGGTGTGATTCTTTCCGTGAGAAGCAGCTCCAACCGTCTTTGTGCGGATGGAGTTTTTTTATGCACACAGGCACCCCAAGGAAGTCAGCAAAGCTGACGGGTGTGCGGACAGGGAATACGAAAGGGGAAACGGTCGGATGGAAAGCGGAATGACGGAAAAAAGAATGATGGAAAAGGCATCCTTTGCGGAAATATGCAGGATGATGCGGGACAGGAAAGGGGAAGCCGTAGAATGCATGAAGGGGGTATTTGAGGTTGCCCTGCTGTTTTTACCGGGATTTATGTGTAAGGAAGCGGCGTTTATTACCAATGTGGCAAACGGGGTAAGCCTGTTGGGGGCGAAGGCGGCAGTGGGGAAATCCATAGACCATTTTATCCGGGTGTTCGGGAAAGGGGACTACACGGATTTTACCTCGAAATACGAACATGCGCAGGCGGCACAGGTATTGATGGTGTTTGCGGCATATTTTGATTCCATGAGGCTGTATTTGCCGGACGGGGAAGGTCGGATTGAAGTCACGCCGGGTGAGAAACTGGCATTGGCGGAACAGGCGGTAAAAGGGTATGCGGATTTTCTGCTGGAAAAATCAGGGAAAAAGGCGGGAGAGGATACAAAGGATATCCTGGAACGCGACCTGCCGATGCCGGACCCGGTGGAAAGCCTGGACGCCTATCTGCAAAACCTGAAATATTTTTATGACAGCCTGAACCGGGAATTTCTTCTTTTTTATGAAAAGCTGTTTTTTTGGGAAAGGATGGACGGGATACAAAGGGAGTCGTTCATGGGGGCAATCCGGGAGCTGCCGCGGCGGGCATTGGAAAATTATAAGAAGCAGTATTACCAGTTGGCGGTTACGTTCCATGATTTTTTTGTTTGGACGAGTATGCAGGAGCACAGGGAAATACGTCAGAGAATCGATATCGGTTTTGAGGCTTTGGAGAAGTGGATCTGCACATACCATGAGACGAGCGGCAATGCAAAGGCTTTGCGGACTTTGGAAAGTTATGGGAGAAAATACAAGGGTTATGTGGAAGGGACGGTCATTGATACGCCGGAGATGGATTACGGTACGTTGGGGCATTTGGTTCTTCCCAAAAAAAAGGACATTTTTGTCCCTCAGGGATTCCGGGCGTTGACATACCGCAGCAGCATGCAGTTGGAAAACCCGGAAGTTTGGAGTAGATGCAGGGAACGGGAAGGAATCGGTAAATTTATCAGCGATATCCTGCGCCATCCGGTGACCGGTGCGCTTCCCCTGCTGGTTTTGGGGCATCCCGGTGCGGGGAAATCTTTGTTGTGCCATATGCTTGCCGCACGGATTCTTTCCCATGAATACCACGTCATTATTGTAAAGCTGAGGGATACGGTTGCGGACCAAACGGTTCCGCAGCAGATTAACCAGCAGATGGAAAGGGATTTCGCAAATGGATGTACATGGAGTGAGCTTGTGGAAAGCGGGCTGCGCAAACCATTCCTGGTGATTTTTGACGGGTACGATGAGCTGCTGCAGGCGAGCGGAAAAACTTATGCGGATTACCTGCAAAGAATTGCGGAGTTCCAAAAGCAGCAGGGGGACATATACGGTATTTTCGTAAAATGCATCGTCACGAGCAGGGTTACGCTGATTGATAAGGCATTGATTGTTGACCGCACGCCGGTGGTCATGCTGGCTGATTTTCATCCGCCCAAAATCCAAAGATGGTGCCAGATATGGAACAAAAAAAACGAGGAATATTTTTCCAGGGACGGAGTGGAGCCTTTTCGGCTGGAAGATACGGATAAAATCTTTGAATTGGCGAAGCAGCCCCTTCTGCTGCTGATGCTTGCGTTGTATGATGCCAATGGCAATGCCCTGAAGAAAGACAGGGAATTAAACGGCACCCAGCTATATGACAGGCTGATACGTGAATTTATTTTAAGGGAGAAGCGCAAGGAGGAGTCATTCCGGCGCCTGCAGGCAAAGGCACAGGAAAAGACGATTGACAGGGAAATGACGAAAGTAAGTATTGCCGCGTTGGGAATGTATAACCGGAAAGTGCTGTACATCCATTCGGAGGAACTGGAAAAGGATTTGGGGTTTATCCTGCAGGCAGGGGACGGAAGGAAGGAGCGGGAGGAATGTGAACTGCCGGAAAGCGACAAGCTGCTGGGGAGTTTCTTCTTTATCCACAGGTCGGATGCCGTGCAGATGGAGGAGCGGAAGACCGTGAGGAATGCGGCGTATGAGTTCCTGCATAATACGTTCGGGGAATTCCTGACGGCAAACTATATCGTGGAGGAGCTTTACCATGTGCTGGACTGGATTAAGATGCTTCTGCAGGGAAACAGACAGGAACAGTGGAACATGGGAACCCAAAGGGCATGGGTGGCTTGTTTGGTATATGCCCCGCTGTTTTCACGTCCGGTGGTCGTCCAAATGCTCCATGAATGGTCGGTCAGTTATTTTGACGCAAAGAATGCGGACAGGGAGGAAACGGAGGAGGCTTTTGATTTCCTGTTGGAGAAAGGAATACGGGATGCGGCCGGCGGGGAAGCCGTGTTCGCCCTGAAGGAAGTGGTGGACGGGAAAGGGAATCCATACGCGCAGGAAGAAATCCTGAAGCATTTGGCAGTATTCAGCATGAACCTGCTGATTTTACGGACCGTTGTCTGCAGGAGCCGGTACGGCTTCCGGTTTGACGGGGATACCTGGAAGAAATTAAGGTGTTTGTGGAGATATGGGTTTTCGGAAGATGAGTTGGCAGGGTATGCGCAACTGTTCCGGATGGAGAAACGGGGGGAGGTTTGTACGCTGCTTTATGTGAAAAGCGGATGGAAGGACTTTGCTGCCGAAGAACGGACTGACCGGCTGTTGGATATCAGCAGGGCGATTGGGGATGAGGTTTCTTATGGACTGCTTTGCGCTTTGAAGGGAAAAGGGTTTCGGGATGGTATTACGGAAATATTAAGCCGTAATGATTTGCGGGAAGAACACCGATTTTGGTGGAATTTTGGGTTGGAGAATTTATCAACCCCGAACGGTAAGTTGTTTTGGGAGTTTGGGATATTTGGGGTGCTTGAGGGATTGTGGGAATCCTGTCAAAGGGAAGGGGATACGGCATATCTGTTTGGTTTCTATACGCTGCTTCATTATTCACTGAAAGTGAAAAAAATCGGACGGACGAAACGGGAAATGGCAGTTATCATGGAATGGGTTATTCAGGGGATGGAATTTCAGGAAGGTTTGCCCGTAATGGAAAGCGATATGGAAGAATACATCAGGGATTTGGCGTTTGATTTGCTGGACTATATTCCCTTAAAAACGAATGACCTGATAAGGTTATGCAAGGTTTATTCGCAATGCACTTACAGAGGTCCATACGGCTATGAGTATGGCATGAAATATGTGCTGCGTATGTATAACCGGATTATGGAAAAGGGAATTGCTTTTGGAAACGGTTTTGGGGAATCAGCCGGCATGGAATATATAAAGAACGGCTTGAACCGTATAATTGCTGAGTCAAGGGAAAAAGAGGTCAATTCCGCTGAGATTGTATTTGAAATGTTTGGGATTGCATATCATTTCCTGCTGGCGGGAAACAGACAGGACAGTGAAACTATTTTCGAGGAGTGCAGGGAGGCGTTTGAGAGGGGAGGTTTGCCGGTAAATACACGGATTACGGTGACGCATAAGATTATTGTGATTCGGTATCTTTATATGGCATTTCGGGAAAGCGTACTTGATTTTCAGGATGTTGCCTGGGCATGTACGTATGTAATAGGATTTGTGGATATCAGAAAAGTATTTGAGGAATCCGGGGAAGCGGCTGAAAAGCTGTGTTATTTGCTGGATGTTTATAGGTTTATGAAGTATGGGGATGTGAGGAAAGGGATATTATGGATTGCAGAAAAGCATGGAAAGGAAATATCCGTTGGGCTTTATGGGGAATTGTATCGTTTGGCGAAAAATAACGGGGATACGGAGACGGTTTCGAAGTTGGATAGGTTGGTTTGAACGTGTGGAAAGCAACGGACGGTTAGCATAATTTACTATATTTTGTCAAATAATCTTTACACGATGTTCTAAATATGCTATAATAAAACAGTAATGGTTCATGTAAAAAGGGGATTTTACATACCAGGAAGGAGCTTCCGTTTTTGTTTTCTATTTATACTTGGAAACAAAAAACGAAAGCTCTTTTTTGGCATACAATATAAGTCAATTGCGGATATTGTTCCGGCATAGGTAAAACGTGTTTCTAATTTTTGGCGGATTCGGATTCAAGGTATTTTTTAATCTGCGTAATTTTATTTTTTTTAATTTTTTCTGCAGTGATATTAAAATCTTCCGTACCTTTTATGTATGTTGTGATTCCGCCTATGAGAGAACCTAACAGGATTCCCAAAAGCAGTATTTCTTCCGTATAGCGCCATTCTTCAGATATAAGGGCAGAAGATTGCTTCTCCCTTTTCTTCGTCTTCGCTTCCGCAGCCGGATGCAACTGCAGAAGGGAGATTATCCAAATTACATCTGTCTTCCGGAGTATCGGAAAAAGGGAATACGGAAGGAAGAATAAGGTATATTCGTTTTTTAATCTGCGGACCTATTATTTGGCACATTTTTTTCACCATAGATATCACAAACGGAATTACCAAAACAGTAAAGAGGTACTTTTTGGGAACCTGCATTTTAATATGTATTCGGATAAGGCAAAGGATAAGTGCAGTGAAAAAAAAGGCGATGTTTGCCGCTAACTGCGGAACCAGTTTCCATTCCGGCATGTCTAAAATCTGACCGCGGTTTTTTTTCACACCGGACTGGCAAAAAATGTTTGCCAAAAATAAAAGCAATATTAATATGGTGATGGGTGCATTCATATAGTATTCTCCTCTCCTTCGATTTCCACACACATGTTTTCGCGGAGATAATTTTCTCCTTTGTTACGTAACAGCAGGACATTGCCGTTATCTTTGGCTTCCTGCAGTCGGTTATAATAAGCGTCTGCAGGGAGAGTACCGTTTTCTTCTTGGAGCCAAAGGGGCAGTTTGACTGCACAGTAATACTCAAGCTCTAAATGCCGGTATTGCTGCAGTGGCATTACTTTTATAAGATTTGTTTTAATCAGTACCGAAATAATGGGTAAGTAATCTTCTATGTCGTCCGGGGATGAGTATTCAAGTTTGAGATTATAGCCCATTTCAGTAGTACATTCGGACAATTGAAAACTCTTTAAAAAAGTATGTATTTTTTGGGCAGTAGCATTTATTTGGCTGATACATGCTTGGGTGAAGGAATCAATATCCATGCCGGAAAAGGTTCCGGAACGGATGGAAATACAAAACCCCTGCATCATGGATTTAAAAATTACACCAAATAATTCGTCGATATCGTCATAATAGTCTTTGCTGGACTTCACATACAGGAAGGAATAGGATCTTCTTGCACTTGCCCATCCAAGTAATACAGTAACGCCGTCAGTAAATATGGCTAAAAGCATACAGATAACGGAATTGCTCATATTTGTGCCGCTTTCCCGGAACCGGTGAAATGCAATGAACAAGATGTTCGGGGTCTCGTCGATTGCTTTTTGGCTTGCCTCCAGATTTTTCATTAACTCATCGTCCGTAACATAGGATAAATAGGGAGCCAAATCCAAATGGTTTTGAGTGGTATATTCCCGGATTGCCCGCCAAAGCTCCTGTAATTCTTTCATGTCAGAATTGTTAAGGTCGGCGCCGAACAGCTCCCCGGCTAAAATAAGTACATTTTTTGCGTCCGTAATGTTATCGGGGGAGGATGGTTTTAAAGTTTTCCAGTCCGGCATCGTAATATTGGTTATGGTATTGTGGAGTTCCATTTCGGCAATGCATTCTTCCATGATATCCGGGTTGATCGTATCGTCATGGATAAGTCCGAGATTGTACAGGGTTTCGTTATTGATAACAGCTAAAGACTTATATTGGTTCTGGTCTGTGTTAAGGCTGTTATTCGTGCCGGAATTTCCGTTGGCTTCCGCCGGGTTTATTATTTTTTTTATGTTGTCTAAGGAAAAATAGTCATGCAATTCTGTATTTATATTTGGGTTTACGGAACCGTCACTTTGATAAACGGTAATAGATCGGAAGAGCGTCGTGTAGGGAAAGAGTGTAGATCTCGGTGG
>CAJUMD010000130.1 GCA_910587275.1 uncultured Kineothrix sp. | reverse complement strand
AGTATTGATTTTTCAAGGAGCAAATCCCATTTTTAATGTGGGAAGTTTGAGTTAATAAAAATATCGGGTTGTGTCCGCGCCGTTTTTTGCGACCACGGGATGCGGTAAAAGCGGCGCAGAAATGAGGTGGATTATGAAAACTACGAAAACCATGAAAAAAAGAGCCATATTATTTATGACGGCAACCCTGCTCCTTGTTTCGGCCGGCTGCGGCAAAACACAGGGCGGCAACGGGACAGGGCAGGGAAGCGGGGAGTCTGAGTATGCGGATTCCCTGGAAGTGTTAAACACGGTGGTCAAGGTGTACGGGGAAGACGAGCTGTTTGCCATGTACGGAGGGGACCAGGCAAATGCGGTGATGGATGCGCCGGGAAAATTTGATATCAGCAAGACGGATGAGCTGGACTTTACGCTGGGACTGCCGCAGGAACAGTTTTCCAGTCTTGAGGATGCGGCATCCATGGTGCATATGATGAATGCGAATACCTTTACCGGCGCCGTTTACCGCCTGAAGGACGGCACGGACATGGATGCGTTTGCGGATGCGGTGAAATCCAATCTTTTAGCAAGGCAATGGGTATGCGGACAGCCCGACACGATTCTCATAATCAATGTGGACGGCAGGTATGTGATTACCGCTTTTGGCGTTGCAGAGATGATAGAGATTTTTAAAAACCATGCACTGGAGACGCTGACCGGGGCACAGGTGATGGTGGAAGCGCCGGTTATCTGAGTCTGTGCGGCCGGTAAGCGGATGGATGGGGGAAGGAAGCTATGCTGTTTTCCAGCATTTCGTTTTTATATTATTTTCTGCCCGTGACGCTTGCGCTTTATTTTGCGGTTCCGCAAAGGTTTAAAAATGCGGTTCTTCTTTTGGCCAGTCTTGTATTTTACGGGTGGGGGGAGCCGAAGTATGTGCTGCTTATGGGATTTTTGGTTGTGCAGGGATACGGATTCGGGCTGCTTTTGGAAACATATAGGGGGGAAAAGGCAGGAAGGATATGCTGCATGGTTTCGGTCATGGTCAGCCTGTCTTTTTTGCTGTATTTTAAATATGCGGATTTTTTCCTGGGAAATGTTAACCGGGTGACGGGGCTTTCACTTCCGCTTCTGCGCCTTGCCCTGCCGGTGGGCATCAGTTTCTATACTTTTCAGATTATCAGTTATACCGTGGATGTATACCGCGGAGAAAAAGCGCAAAGGAATCCGGTCCGTTTGGCGGCTTATGTGGTCATGTTTCCCCAGTTAGTGGCAGGACCCATTGTCAGGTATTCCGATTTGGCGGGGCAGTTGGCGGAGCGGACGCACTCTTTCCGGGGGGCGGCATATGGGATACGCCGTTTTGTCATTGGTCTGGCGAAGAAAATCCTGCTTGCCAACCAGCTTGGGGAACTGTGCAGTGTGTTCCGGGCATCGGGGGAGAAGTCGGTCCTGTTTCATTGGATGTATGCCGCTGCCTTTACCCTTCAGATTTATTTTGACTTTTCGGGATACAGCGATATGGCGATTGGGCTGGGCAGGGTATTCGGTTTCCGCTTTTTGGAAAATTTTAACTATCCGTATATTTCCGCAAGCATTACGGAATTTTGGCGGAGGTGGCATATTTCTTTGGGGACATGGTTCAGGGACTACGTTTATATTCCGCTGGGGGGAAACCGCAGGGGGCGGGGAAGACAGCTTGTGAATATCCTGGCGGTATGGATGCTGACCGGATTTTGGCATGGTGCGGCATGGAATTTTGTTTTATGGGGGCTTTTTTACGCGGTGCTCCTGACGGCGGAAAAGCTGTGGCTGTTGAAACGGCTGGAAAAGAGCCGGATTTTGTCCCGCGCATATACCCTGTTTTTTGTCATGGCGGGTTTTGTGGTGTTCCATGCACAGGATTTGGGGCAGGCATATGCTGATTTGGCGGGACTTGTGGGGGGCGGGGGGATTCCCCTCGTTTCGGCGCAGGCAGTGTACTGTCTGCGCAGTTTCGGGACCGTCCTGCTTGCCGGAGGAATCGGGGCGACGCCGGCGGTACGTGATTTGGGAAAGAAAATAGCGGCATATCCGGCGGGGGAAAAAATTCTGGCTTTGGCGGAGCCTTGGGTACTTGCGGCATTCCTGCTTGTCATGACGGCTTATTTGGTGGACGGTTCCTTTAACCCGTTTCTTTATTTCAGGTTTTAAGGAATGGTATGCCAACGGTGCACACAGACCGGATGGCGGAAGGATTTCATTGCTTAAGGAGGCTGGCATATGATGGAATATCCGGATGATAACAGGGAAAAAAATACCGGACCGGATACGGGAGCCGGTGGGAAAAAACACAGGGGCGCGGAGGAAGGTGAGGGAACCGGAAAGAAGGACGGGATTTTGTGCGGGGTATTTATATTCCTGCTTGCCGGAGGTTTCCTGTTCTGCCTGTTTCTGCCGAAAGACCGGTATTCGGAAAGCGAACGGCGTATGCTTACGCCCATGCCCGTTCTGTCGGCGGAGAGTGTGTGGAGCGGGCGGTTTATGTCCGGTTTTGAGGATTATGCGGCAGATACTTTTCCTTTCCGGGATGCTTTCCGTGGAATCAAAGCGGCGGCGGCACGGAACGTATTTTTCAGGCAGGACAATAACGGGATTTATGAGGCGGACGGGTTTCTTGCCGCCATGGAATATCCCATGGACAGGGATTCCCTGGTCCGGGCGGCGGAGCGGTTCCGCCTGGTCTGCGGGAAATATTTGACGGATGAAAATAAAGTTTATTTGTGTGTGATACCGGATAAGAATTGTTTCTTGGCGGAGGGAAGCGGGCATCTTTCGATGGATTATGCGGATTTTGAGAAGCAGATGGCGGACCTTGCGGATTTTGCGGAGTATATTCCGGTTTCTGATTTGCTGGAGCGGGATGATTATTACCGGACGGATACCCATTGGCGGCAGGAGCGGATCTCGGATGTGGCGGACCGGCTGGCACGGGCAATGGGGACGGAACTTGTGCAGGATTATGAAATCCGCACGCTGGAGCAGGATTTTTACGGTGTTTACCATGGGCAGGCGGCGTTGCCCCTTGCACCGGACCGTTTGCAGTATGTGGTGGGGGAAGACATCCTTGCCTGTGAAGTCTATGACTGGCAGAACGGAAAGGAGATAGCGGTCTATGACATGGAAAAAGCAGCGGGGCGGGACCCTTATGAGATGTTTCTGTCGGGTTCCCTTTCCCTTCTTACAGTGAAAAATCCCCATGCCCGGACGGATAAAAAACTGGTCCTGTTCCGGGATTCGTTCGGATCGAGTATCGCCCCGCTGCTTGCCGGCGGTTATGCACAGATTACGCTGGTGGATATCCGTTACATCCACCCGGAGCAGTTGGGACAGTTTGTGGATTTTGAAAATTGTGATGTGTTGTTTTTGTACAGTACGCTTGTGTTAAACCACAGCGGGACATTAAAGTAATATGGGGAGGGCATACGTGACGGTTGCGGGCTCCCTTCCTGTTTTGGATGCAGGGATGGCATGACGGTGTACGGGCGTATCGGAATAAGGAGGAAACGGGATGCAGAAAATATTTTACGGTGGGGATATCCTGACCATGGTAAAGGAAGACGATGCGCCGGAAGCGGTGTGGGTGAAGGACGGGAAGATTGCATATGTAGGGACGCGGGAAGAAGCGGAACGTTTGGCGGATGCGGGGGCAAAGCGGATTGACCTGCAGGGGAAAACGCTGATGCCGTCTTTTATCGATGCGCACAGCCATATGGCGATGTTTTCCCAGTTTTCTTCTTTTGCGGACCTTTCGGGATGCGGGGACTTTGGGGATATCGTTTCGGCATTGGAACAGTATATAAAAAAGAATAGAATCGGTGAAAACGGGGCGGTGGTGGCGTGCGGGTATGACCACAATTTTCTGAAGGAAGAAGCGCATCCTACGGCAAAAGTACTGGACCGGGTGTCCGATACCATACCCATTTGTCTGTTTCACACTTCCGGGCATATGGCGGTGGCAAATACGCCGCTGTTAAGGGAGGCAGGAATTTCCCGAAAAACAAAGGACCCGAAAGGCGGACGCATTGGGAGGGACGGCAGCGGGGAACCCGACGGTTATTTGGAAGAACTGCCGGCGGTGATGCCCGTGCTGGGGAAAGCATTTTCCAGGCTGGACATGGACCCGGTAAGGCAGATGGAGGAGGTCCAAAACATTTATTTAAAATACGGTGTCACCACCGTGCAGGACGGCGGGGCGTCGGGAGAGACGGTGAAGGAATACCTCCGGTTGGCACGGCAAAACCTGCTTCATGTGGATGTGGTGGCTTATGTGCTGGCTGACGGAAGGGAAATACAGGCGTTGCTGCGGGAATATCCCGAAGCGGCAGGGCATTACTGGCACCGGTTTCAAATCGGGGGAGGGAAAATCGTTTTGGACGGTTCGCCCCAGGGAAAGACGGCATGGCTCACCCGTCCCTATGAAGGCAGGGAGGAATGCGGTTACCCCGCCCACACGGACGGAGAAGTGGAGCAGGCGGCAAGGGATGCCATTGCCGGAAATTACCAGCTATTGGCACACTGTAACGGCGATGCGGCATCCGACCAATATCTGCGCTGCTACGGAAAAGCGCTGGAGGCATTGGGAAAGCCGGGAAAGGATTTGCGTCCGGTCATGATACACTGCCAGACAGTCCGGGACGATCAGTTGGACCGGATGACGGAGCTTGGAATGATTCCTTCCCTGTTTGTCGCCCATACGTATTATTGGGGGGATGTACACCTGAAAAACCTGGGACCCGGACGGGGAGGAAGAATCAGTCCCGTAAAGTCCGCACTGGAAAGGGGGCTGTACTATAATTTCCATCAGGACAGTCCGGTGTTAAAGCCGGATATGATGCAGACCGTTTGGTGTGCGGTGAACCGTGTGACCAGAAAGGGCGTTAAAATCGGGGAGGAACAGTGCATCTCCGTTTTTGATGCCTTAAAAGGTGTGACCGTCCATGCTGCTTATGCCTATCATGAGGAAGACCGGAAAGGGACAGTGGAAGAAGGGAAACTGGCGGATTTCGTGATTTTGGAAGCCAATCCGCTGAAAACGGATAAGATGGCGTTAAAAGACATCGGAGTGGAGGAAACGATAAAGGAAGGTGTGAGTCTTTACCGGAAAAAGGCTGCCGGAGCCGTGCGTCCTTTTCTTACCATATCGGTTAAAGAGGTATAATTTCCTTTCATCTATGCGGTCTATAATTTTATTAACTTGCCGTTATCAAAATAATAGATATCTTCTCTCTTATATCCATATTTGGAATCAGGAATACTAATGTGCGGTTCAAAGGTAAACAGTTCAACATCTGATAATTTTTTATGGTTTCCCTTTTCTGTATATATCCTGTCATTTCTATTTTTTACAATGGAATGTCCAAGATTTCCAAGAAAATCCAAATTAAGAAATCCTTTTTTCACTATAAAATCATTCATAAAGTAATATAATTCTTCAAATGTCATATCCGGCGTTGCTGCATCAATTAGAGTTTTATGCAGATATTCTTCCATCTGTAATCCTCTCCGCCATTCGCCATTTTTTATTCTGTCAGTTTCATCACATAAAACGCCATTTTCTAATACAAGCGTCCTTGCATAATCTCCCCAAATGTTATTTTTTTGAGGACTTAAATCAATCGTGATAATATCATTTTCCTGTACGGTTCTATCCGTCACTTTATAATCTTTGCCTGATACGGAAACGGCAGTTTCATCTCCTGCAAAAACAAACGCGCCAACATCCCAATACCAAAATGAATCTGCGCCATTTTCCAACAAATAATTTTCACACAATGCTTTAATATCTGGTAGATTCATCCCGACTTTAATCATGCCGGCAGCATACTTTATAGTTGCCCGGTTTAAGTTTTGCATTGTGCAATACAAGTCAAGCGTTTCCTTTGCCATGCGATATCCATTGAATAAATGCTGTTTTATCGTCACTGTTGTAACCTGCCTTTCTGTAAAAATCCAATGTACTTTCTTTCTTAGAGCCTGTTAGCAGCATCATTTTATAGCAGTTTTCTTTTAGGGCAATCTCTTTTGCAAAATTCAGGCATTGCGTTGCCAGCCCTCTTTTTCTGAACTTTTCATCAGTTATCACATTTTCAATAAAAGCATACGGCTGCTGGTTGTGAGTCATATTGGGAATGATGACGCAGACACAAGAAGATACGATTTTCCCGTTTTCTTCAGCAACAATCACATGATGATTTTTATCCTGAAAAATATCATCCCAAATCTGTAAAAGTCCAGCCGTTTTTTCCGGCATAGGATTATCATGTAGCTGCATATACAATCTTAATAAACCGTCTAAATCGTTTTTCACTATTTCTCTAATCATATATGGCATCCTTCCTTATTATTACGATTCATTCGGATAGTATTGATTCCCCAATTGGCTGATATCACGCAAAGCAAAGCCGTTTCAAATAATTCTGTCCGGGGGTTATACGACTTTGCAAACTTTCTGAAATAATATGTTTTCGTCTATAATACCACATTCTTTGGTATTTATCATTAAGAATTTATTATGTATGGTAAAGAACGGAAGTCTGTTTCGCCCCTCGGTCTTTGCTTTTAACGGTCCGTTGTTCTGCAGGGAACACATGGATGCACTAATTGCAATATGTCTGATAATTATAGGATGCTGGAATGAAATAACAGAATATAGGAGGGGGATTTATGAAATGATAAATTATCTGACAATTCAAAGGAAAAAAGCTATTTACAAGCAAGGGAAAAAGGTGTATAGTATTCTCTAGCAAGTCGCAACGGAGCGCAGGAAGGGCTCAGTGCGGCTTTTTTTATGTGCAGCTCCGTGCAGAAGAAGTATGCCGCCAAAGCTGGTGGGTGCCCGATGGAATATGGGAGAGAGGAGAGGAAAGAGTATGTTTGATGTAAAAAAGACAGTACCGCAGGCGCCGCTTTACCGGAAGGAATTTGAACACGATAACTGCGGAATCGGCGCCTGTGTCAATATTAAAGGGAAAAAGAGCCATGAAACGGTGGAAAATGCGCTGAAAATCGTGGAGAACCTGGAGCACAGAGCAGGAAAGGATGCGGAGGGGAAGACCGGGGACGGTGTGGGAATCTTAACGCAGGTGCCGCATAAGTTCCTGTTGAAAGTAACGAAACCCCTCGGCATAGAGCTGGGCGCGGAGCGGGAGTACGGCGTGGGAATGTTTTTCTTTCCGCAGGATGAAATGAAAAGGAACCGGGCAAGGAAAATGTTTGAAATCATTGTGGAAAAAGAGGGACTTGAGTTCCTTGGCTGGCGCAAGGTGGACATCGTTCCTTCCGTACTCGGCCACAAGGCGGTGGAATGTATGCCTTATATCATGCAGGGTTACGTGAAGAAACCCGCCCATGTGGAAAAAGGGCTTGCGTTTGACCGGATGCTCTATATCGTGCGGCGTGTGTTCGAGCAGTCCGGTGACAATACGTATGTCGTTTCCCTTTCGAGCAGGACGGTGGTATATAAGGGTATGTTCCTGGTGGGGCAGCTTCGTACCTTTTTTATGGATTTGCAGGATCGGGATTACGAATCGGCAATCGCCATTGTGCATTCTCGTTTTTCCACGAACACCAATCCGAGCTGGGAGCGGGCGCATCCGAACCGCTTTATCGTGCATAACGGGGAAATCAATACCATCCGCGGCAATGCGGACAAGATGCTTGCCCGTGAGGAAAACATGGAATCCGAACACCTCCACGGACAGCTCCATAAAGTGCTTCCGGTGGTCAACGCTTCCGGTTCCGATTCCGCCATGCTGGATAATACGCTGGAATTTCTCGTGATGAGCGGCATGGACCTGCCGCTTGCGGTGATGATTACGATTCCCGAGCCATGGGCAAACAACAAGACCATGAATCAGCATAAGAAGGACTTTTACCAGTATTACGCAACCATGATGGAGCCTTGGGACGGTCCGGCATCCATTCTTTTCTCCGACGGCGATATTATGGGGGCAGTGCTTGACCGGAACGGTCTGCGCCCTTCCCGCTATATGATTACCGCCGGCGACCAGCTCATTCTTTCCTCGGAAGTGGGCGTACTGGACATCGACCCGACGAAAATTGTGGTAAAAGAAAGGCTGCGTCCGGGCAAGATGCTGTTGGTGGATACCGTAAAGGGCAAGGTTATTGACGATGAGGAATTAAAGGAAAAATATGCCTGTGCCCAGCCTTACGGCGAATGGCTGGACAGCAATCTGGTATCCTTAAAGGAGCTTAAGATTCCCAACAAAAGGGTGCCGGAATTTTCCTGTGAGGAACGGCAGCGGATGCAGAAAGCCTTCGGCTATTCCTATGAGGAATTAAAAACCAGTATCCTTCCCATGGCAAAGAACGGCAGTGAAGCCATTGCAGCGATGGGTGTGGATACCCCGCTTCCGGTTTTGAGTAAGACGTACCATCCGCTGTTCCATTATTTTAAGCAGCTTTTTGCGCAGGTGACGAACCCGCCCATCGATGCCATCCGTGAGGAAGTGGTGACTTCCACCACGATTTACATCGGTACGGAAGGGAATCTGCTGGAGGAATCCCCGAAGAACTGTAATATATTGAAAGTCAACAATCCGATTCTCACCAACACGGATATCATGAAGATTAAGGACATGAAGGCGGACGGATTTAAAGTGGGGGTAGTGCCGATTACCTATTACAAAAATACCAGCCTGGAGCGCGCCATTGAGCGGCTGTTCGTGGAAGTGGACCGGGTATACCGGGAGGGCGTCAACATCCTGATTCTTTCCGACCGGGGCGTGGATGAAAACCATGTGGCAATTCC
>CAJUMD010000129.1 GCA_910587275.1 uncultured Kineothrix sp. | reverse complement strand
TGTGTCCGCATTCTGTTAAGAAAAACTCCGCCGGAAACGAAGCACGGAAAATCCGTGACAGGCAATCCCGCGGCCGACGCCCCGCAAAGAACTCCCGCCCGTGCTGTGTATGATGTGAGCGGGGGATACGGTGTGACAATAGTGAAGGCAAAATGATATTTACTAAATGGATACAGAAAGTGAGCGAGGTGAAAAGTATGGGTATATTGTATGTGTCAGATTTAGACGGGACATTATTGGGAAGTAATGAAAGAACATCTGAATATACAAATAATGTAATAAACAGCTTGACGGAAAGGGGAATGGTTTTTTCGTATGCCACTGCCCGTTCGTTGATTACCGCTAAAAAGGTGACAAGCGGAATCATTGCCAAGATTCCCCTGATTGTATACAATGGCGCTTTTGTAGTGGATAATCTTACAGAGGATATTTTGATTGCAAACTATTTTTATGATGGGGTAGATTCTGTGCTGGATGATTTGTTTGCAAATAAGGTATATCCTATTGTTTATGCATATATCGATGGTAAAGAGAAATTTTCATTTGTTCCTGAATTGTGCTCAAATGGAATGAATAAGTTCCTGGATAGCAGAGAGGGAGATGTCCGTACCAATGCAGTGAGCTCAATCAATGATTTGAAGTCAGGGAGCGTTTTCTATATCACTTGTATCGATGAACCGCAAAAACTCGGACCATTATATGAAAAATATAAGGATTCCTATCATTGTGTTTATCAGACGGAAATTTATACGAAGGAGCAGTGGCTCGAAATTATGCCTTTGAATGCTTCAAAGGCAAAGGCGGTAAAACAACTGCAGTCACTTTTGGACTGTGAGAAATTAGTTGTATTTGGTGATGGAAAAAATGATATCGATATGTTTGAATTGGCGGATGAAAGTTATGCCGTTCAAAATGCACATGAAGATTTGAAAAGAATTGCAACCTCAATTATTTCCTCGAATGATGAGGATGGTGTTGCAAAATGGCTTGACGAACATTTTGTCACGGAGTAATGTTTCTTTAATATTGTATACTTCCATTCCTTTTTTACCCAGTACACTCATTTAGAGATATTTCATCAGTTATTGGAACAACAGAAGGATATGCTCTGCCAATGAGGGGCATCCTTCTATGGTTAAGCGGCAGATTTGCTATCATTTTCATACTGTGTCTGTTCCGTTTTGTAACCGTCTGATCCGCTCTGTAACTGTTCCGGCTCGCCCTCATATTGGTTGTAGCGCATGGTATAACGATTGTTTGCATAATGGCTCTTTTTGTCCTTAAAATGTTTGCTTGTCCTGAAATTTTCCGTATGCCCTGAGTATTCATGTTTCTGCAAGATATGCGCTATGGTGGAACTGGTCTGTTTATAGGGATATTTGATTTTCCTGTTCTTCCGCAATTCTACGCTTCCCAAACGGCTCATATCTTTCTCTGTCTCTGCAAGGAACGGGCGACACGGAAAGAAAGCATTGCAGAGATGGAAAAGGCACTGGAAAAGGTGCGGGATATGAATAAGAACATAGGGTGTGGGATATACATTTTTTTATGTACAAGGAGTCATATGAAAGTTTATGGCGGGGCGGTTATGATGTGTGTCGGACAGTGAAAATAAACGCTTCTTCCCATTTTAGTACTGTAAACCAATTGAAAAATATGGTAGAATGAATAAGCGGCAAAGCACGTGGAAGTAGAAGAAAATAAAAACGGAAATAAAAATGGAAATAGAAACGGCAATGGAAAAGCATGTTTGGGGTGACAGGCTGGTAAACAGGTTACGGTAGGGCTTTTGGTAAGCGGTATTACGGATGTTTTTACGGAGTCCATATGTAAGGGCGTCATGAGGGCTGCGAAAGAAAAAGATGTAAAGATAGTGGTATTTCCATGCAAATATTTGGATCGGGATTTGACGGCGCGCAAGGAAATCATGTATGAGTACCAGTATAATACGATGTTTTCCTTTGCCGGGAAGGAAAGTGTGGATGCGCTTTTGATATCCGCGGACAGTATCGGCTGTTATACGAGCAGGGAGAGGATGAGAAACAGGCTGGAGCAGTATGCGGGGATTCCCTGTGTCCTTTTGGCTTCCAAGATAGAAGGGTATGCCAGTGTGACTTATGATAATTTTGCGGGAATAAAAGAAGGGCTGGAATACCTGATCCGGCATAAAAACTGCAGGAAAATCGGTATGATAGGAGGACCGGATGACAATTCGGATGCCTATGAAAGAAAACAGACGTTTTTGTCGGTCCTTAAGGAGAACGGGATTTCCTTTGCGCCGTCTTATTATGCGGAAGGGACGCTTTCCCGTTATTCGGGGAAAGCGTTCCGGGAATTGTTTGACAAAAATCCGGATATGCAGGCAGTTTTCTGCGTCAATGATGACACGGCGTTAGGAGTTTATGAAGAACTGGACAGGCGCGGGATGGTTCCGGGAAAAGACATATATGTGCTGGGATATGATAATACGGTACAGTCGGCGAAAGCAAATCCGTCTCTTTCCTCAGTTTTGGCGGATTCTGCCAAGCTGGGTGAGAAGGCGTTGGACATGGTACTCCGTATGCTGGACGATGAGATCGTGGAAAGTGAAGTACTGCCTACAAAGTTCGTCAGGCGGGATTCTTTTGGCAGCAGGGAAAATGAGCAGGGAGGTTTCCTGCGGCTGGACGGGGAATCCGTTGAGGAAGCATTTCATGATATTTTTTACGGCTGCAAGTATGAAAGTGTAGGCGGACGGATGGAAGCCATACATGGGATATTCCAAAAGATGATAGGGGAAATGGCGCTTTTTTTGGAGCCGGAAGCAGAACAGCCAGGGCAGGACATAAAAACGGGTGCGGACATTTTGGACAGCCTGGAGGAGTTTTTAAGGCACAGGGTATTGGAATATGCGGATATAGAGCGGTTCATGACTTATATGGATCAGATATACCGGATGGCGGGTAAGGCGGAGACCGGATTGGGGAAACGGTTAAGGATGCAGGAACTTTTTACAGCCATGTGCCGGAAGATGGTAAGCGCCATGGATTACCGTTTCGGAAGGATGAAGGATATGGAGGAAGCGGAAAATTTCTCCATGAAACTTTTTGTCCGGGACATCCTGCAGTTTGAAAGGGGCAGCGACCAAAGTTATGCGGTGCTTTTGGAAAATCTGGAGTGGCTGGAAATCAGGAATGCCTGTGTGTATCTTTTTGAAAAGCCCATGGTGCATCTGTGTGGGGAAGAATTTGTACTGCCGGACTATATGCTTCTAAAAGTGGTTCTGAGGGACGGTATCGTACAGAACATTCCGGCTCCGCGCCAAAAGAAAAAGGTCGCGGAGTTTTACGGGAATGGGGATATCGCCTGCGGCAGGGAGACGATGGTGGTGCTTCCTCTGTTTTCCAATGAAGTCCTGTACGGCATCCTGCTTTGCGACCTGACGGAAAAGCTGTTTGAGAACGGGGAATTCCTGACGAACCAAATGAGTTCTGCGGTAAGGATGATTGATTTACTGAAAGCAAATGAGAAAATGAAACAACGCCTGGAGGAAAGTCTGGTTACTTTAAGGGAGAATAATATTGTGCTGGACAACCTTTCCAAATCGGACGGGCTGACGGGAATCCTGAACCGGAGGGGATTTTATGCTGCGGCGGAAAATTTTATGGAAAAAAACAGGGAGACGGGGGAAGAAACTCTGCTTGCCTATATCGACATGAATAACCTGAAAATCATTAACGACAGGTACGGGCATGAGGAAGGGGATTTTTCCCTCAAACTGATTGGCAGGATGCTGGTGGATGCTGTGGGGGAAAGAGGAATTGCCGGACGTATCGGAGGCGATGAATTTGCCTGTGTCATGGACGGGAAAGGGGAAAGCACAAAGGGCTTTTCGGGGGAAATCGCGGACCGGTTTGCCCGTTTTAATGCGGACAGCGATAAGGAATATAACGTGACGGTATCCGTGGGGGCCGTAATGCTGGGCGGGACGGAAGATACGGGATTGAAAGAGGCTTTGGCGCTGGCGGATGCGAAGTTATATGAAGCGAAGCAGCATCGTGTGAAAACGGTGGCGAAGGGAGTACGCCATTAGAGCGTGTTCATAAATGCATTACGGCGAGATGCCGTTCGAGTACAGGATATCCCCATCCGAGGTAAGGAAAACGGCTTCCGTATCCGGGAGGGATTCGATGAGCGCCATTCCCTTTTCCGCACCGAGAACGAAACAGGCGGTGGACAGGGCATCCCCCTCCATGGAAGAACTGCATAATACCGTGACACTGGACAGGCTGTTCCAAACGGGACAGCCTGTTTCGGTATCGAGGATATGGTGGTATATTTTTCCGTTATATTCAAAAAAGCGTTCGTAATTGCCGGAGGAAACCACGGACAAATCCGTAACGGGCAGGGTGAGGGCGGTAACGCCCCCTGCGGCAAAGGGCTGCTGGATGCCGACTTTGAAAGGCGTGCCGTCCGGTTTGTTCCCGATGGCGAGGACATTGCCTCCCAGGTTAATCAGCGCACTTTCAACGCCTTGGGAAACAAGGTATTCCTTCATGCGGTCCGCAATATAGCCTTTGGCGATGAAACCGAGATCCAGTTCTGCCTGCGGATCGTTTAGTGCCGCCATGCCGCCGTCTATGGTGACGGAACGGTAGTCCACATGGGAAAGCGCCTGCGCCAGCGCGGTTTCGTCGGGCAGGGCGGCGGTCCCGCCGGTAAAATCCCACAGTTTATTGACACTGCCGATGGTTGGGTCGATGCCGCCGTCCGTGAGCTCGGCATAGGAAAGCGCTGTCCGCAGCAGGATTAGGGTATCTTCGTGCAGCCGGACATATCCACCCTCCGCGTGGTTCAGTTTCCATACGTCACTGCCTTCCTTCGTCCGGCTGAACATGTTTTCATACTGGCCGGCGAGGGCGAAGCAATGCTCTAAGAGCGTCTCATCCCCGGTACCGTAAAGGGTGATGCGGATGACGGTATCGAAGTAAAATCCCTGCCGGCTGATGGAACCGGCTGTCCGTGTGCAGGCGCTTAAGAGGAAAACGGACAGGACCGAGAGGGCAGTCAGGAAAAGCAGGGGATGAAGTTTATATTGTTTCTTCGGATTTTTCATGCCGGAGGCTCCTTTGGATGCTTTTTCATCATTCTACCATAAGGACTTGCGGAATGCTATACGGTTTCCGTGTTCAATTTTAACGAAACCTTGTTGGTAAGGAGATTTTGAAGTATAATAAATGGGAATCCGCCGCGGAATGGAATGCGGCAGGACGGAAATGGAGGTTTTGCCATGCTGAAAAAGGATGATATCAGATATATGACAAACAGCGCCTTCTACCTGCGGGGAGAGGAGCTTTATGCCGGGGGGAAAGTAATCCGGATTTTTGTGGAGGAAGCGGATGACGGCATATGGGTGATTGAGGCGAAGGTAAGGGGCAGCGGGCGGAATGTATACGATGTACATTTGGTATACAATGACAGGACGGATGAGCTGGAGGATAGCTTCTGTACCTGCCCCGCTTATTATAATTATGACTGCCTGTGCAAACACTGCGTGGCGGCTCTTTTGGCATTTGCGGAGGAAACCGGGCACAATGCCGGGATGTCTGCGGTAAAGGCAAAAGCGGGGAACGGCGGAGGGAAGGAACCGTTATGGATTAGGCAGACGGAAACTTCCACGGCGATGAAGGAGCTTTTGGACCGGCGTTTTTTACAGCGTGTATTTCCGATGAACCATATGGAAATCTACGGGCAGGTGCATTTGGAGCCTACTTTCACATTGCGGGACGGTCATGCATCGGTGCAGTTCCGTATCGGGATTTCACAAATGTATGTGATAAAGGATGTGCTTGAATTCCTGGACCGTATGGATGCGGCGGAAGTGTATGCCTATGGGAAGAAACTGGAATTTCCCCATATGAAGGAAGCATTTGCCGGAGATTCCCGGAAAATGCTGGAGTTTATCCTTGACTGGGCTGTTAAAAACAGGGCGAAGTACCGTGCGCCCCGTTGGTATTCTTACGGCAATTCCCCAAAGGTGCGGGAGATGGAGTTGAACACGGAAGAATTGGAGCGTTTCCTAATCGCCACGGACGGGCAGCCTTTCCGCGGGCAGTATGGAAGGGAAGGGGAGCGGGACTGGCGTACGGTGGAGGGAAAACAGGAACTTACCCTGACGCTGGAAGGGAAGAAGGACGGTATCGAGGTAAAAGCGGAGGAATTCCATGGTTACCAGGGGAACCGTTATGTCATATGTTTTGCCGACGGGCTGGTTTACCTGACGGACCGGAAGGACGTGGAGCCCGTGCGGGATTTTTTGTTCTGCATGGACCAGGTGCCGTACCGTACGGCTTTTATCCGGAAAGAAGACGCTCCTGTTTTCTGCAGCCAGCTCCTGCCGGCGCTGGAGCGTTTTTTCCTTTGTGAGAAAAAGGATTTTGACGCATCGGAATATATGCAGCAGCCGGCTTCCTTCGAAATATACCTGGATGCGCCCCAAAAGGATTTTGTCACCGGTAAACTGTTTGCCGTATACGGGGAGGAGAAGTATGCGGTATACGGGAAACGGAAGGAGACGGAAGGGACGGGAATCCGGGATTTGTTCCGGGAAATGGAAGTGGGGCAGGCAGTGGCGTCTTATTTCAATGCTTATGACGAAGAAGGAGCCATGATGGCGCTTTCGGGGGACGAGGAGAAACTGTATGGGCTGATGGCGGAAGGAATCCCGAAGATGCAGGAGCTTGGGGAGGTTTTTGTTTCGGAGGCATTAAAACGGTTTTCGGTGACGCAGGCGGCAAAAGTCTCCATGGGGATATCCCTTGCCGGGGATTTGCTGGAACTGACCGTGAGCGCGGGGGATATGTCTATGGACCAGCTCGTGGAGATTCTGTCCAAATATGACCGGAAGAAGAAATTTTACCGGCTAAAGAACGGCAGCTTCGTGGATTTGGACGGCGGGGACATGGGGCTTTTGGCGCGGTTAAAGGACGAGCTTGGCATTACGGACAGGCAGTTAAGGCAGGAACGGATTGCACTGCCCAAATACCGTGCATTGTATCTGGACGGGGAATTGAAGGAACAGCGGGCATTCCGCGCGGTAAAGGACCGGAATTTCAAGGAACTGGTGCGGAACATGAAGACGGTGGAAGACAATGATTTTGAAATTCCGGCAAGCCTGGAGGATATCATGCGGGAGTACCAGAAAAAGGGCTTTTTGTGGATGAAGACGTTAAAGCATAACGGGTTCGGGGGGATTCTGGCGGACGACATGGGGCTGGGAAAAACCCTGCAGGTTATTGCGTTTTTACTGTCCGAGTATATCGATGCACAGCCGTCGGAAAACAAACGCTGCCTTATCGTTACGCCGGCTTCCCTGGTTTTTAACTGGAGCAGTGAAATCGAGCGGTTTGCCCCTGCGCTGCATGTGAAGACCGTGACGGGGACGGCGGCGGAGCGCAGGGAAATCATTCAGGAATCCGGCGAAAGGGATATCCTGTTGACTTCCTATGATTTGTTAAAGCGGGATATGGACGGGTATGCAGGTATTCGTTTTTACTGTCAGGTCATCGATGAGGCGCAGTATATCAAAAACCACAATACACAGGCGGCAAAAGCGGTGAAGGAAATTGTGGCAGGGTTTAAGCTGGCGCTGACCGGTACCCCGGTGGAAAACCGGTTGAGCGAACTTTGGAGCATTTTCGATTACCTGATGCCCGGATTCCTGTATTCCTACCAGCATTTCCGTGAAACCATCGAGATTCCGGCGGTGCAGAACGGGGACGGGGAAACCATGGGGAAACTGCGGAAAATGATTGGTCCGTTTGTGTTGCGGAGACTGAAACGGGACGTACTGACGGACCTGCCGGATAAACTGGAGGAAAACATGTATGCGAAGCTGGAAGGGGAGCAGCAGAAACTGTATGACGCCCATGTGCAGCGGATGCGCATGATGCTGGACAAGACCAGCGAGGAGGAATTCCGGACTTCCAAGATACAGATTCTTGCGGAACTGACGAAACTCCGCCAGATATGCTGTGACCCGGCATTGGTGTTTGAGGGGTATGAGGAGAATTCGGCGAAAACGGATATGTGCCTGGATTTGGTACGCAATGCCGTAAACGGCGGACATAAGATGCTGGTATTTTCCCAGTTTACTTCCATGCTGGACCGGCTGGAAGAAGCGCTGGAGCGGGAGGGGATACCCTGCTATATGCTGACGGGTGCCACGCCGAAGGAAAAGCGGGTACAGATGGTGGAGGAATTTAACAAAGGAGACACGCAGGTGTTCTGCATTTCGTTAAAGGCAGGCGGGACGGGGTTAAATCTGACCTCGGCGGATATCGTCATCCATTACGACCCATGGTGGAACCTTGCGGTACAGAACCAGGCAACCGACCGCGCCCACCGTATCGGGCAGGAAAACGTGGTGAACGTGTATAAGCTAATCGTAAAAGGAACGATAGAAGATAATATCGTAAAACTGCAGGAACGCAAGAAGGAACTGGCGGAACAGGTGCTTGGGGGAGACGGCGTGGGCAGCGGCAGTTTTACGAGGGAGGAACTGTTAGAGCTGTTGGGCGGCATGACAAAATAATTTATTCCCGCGGGCAACGGGTCAAATAGCCTTGACGTATATTTGACGACTGCTGCGGAGGGCAACCGTTCAGCCTGAAATGTTATGTTGATGGGCGGACGCACTGGAGGGAGTTTTTTGGGGGGCGGCGGCAGCGGGATTGGCTGTCCCGGTTTTCCGCGCACTTTTTTCGGCTGGGAGTTTCTAAGCAGAATGGCATAAGTTTCCACAGGCTGCGGGACGCCCTCTATCGGCATCCATGCCGAATCGGGCTAAACCGGACCTCCTTGTCCGGT
>CAJUMD010000128.1 GCA_910587275.1 uncultured Kineothrix sp. | reverse complement strand
TCGTAGCAAATTTAGTTTGCCTCTTTATAGAATAAATTTCCGTGCCCTACGACATATTTGTAATCTACTTTCCTACATTGTTTATCGCCGCCTGTGCCGCCGCCAACCGCGCAATCGGCACCCTATAAGGTGAGCAGGACACATAAGTCAATCCAACCTTATGGCAGAATTCCACCGAGGAAGGATCGCCGCCGTGCTCCCCGCAGATTCCCAGCTTAATATCCGGTCTGGTTTTCCTGCCTTTTTCTGCTGCCATCTGTACCAATTGGCCTACGCCGCTCTGATCCAGTCTCGCAAACGGGTCGGACTCATAAATCTTATTCTTATAATACTCATCCAGGAACTTACCTGCATCATCCCTGGAAAAGCCGAAGGTCATCTGTGTCAGGTCGTTGGTACCGAATGAGAAAAACTCCGCTTCTTCCGCAATCTCATCCGCCAAAAGCGCTGCCCGGGGAATCTCGATCATTGTTCCCACATGGTATTTGATGTCCGAATTTTTCTCCTTTTTCACCTTTTCCGCCGTTTCCACCACGATGTCCTTTACAAACTTTAATTCCTTCTTTTCACCTACCAACGGAATCATGATTTCGGGAACCACATCATAGCCTTTTTCCGCTTTCACTTCAATCGCCGCTTCCATGACTGCCCTTGTCTGCATCCGTGCAATCTCCGGATAGGTTACGGCAAGACGGCATCCGCGGTGTCCCATCATGGGATTGAATTCATGGAGGGAATCGCAGACTTCCTGCACTTCCTCTGCCGTCATCATCATTTTCACCGCCAAATCGTCGATATCGTCCTGCTCGGTGGGAACAAACTCATGCAGCGGGGGATCCAGGAAACGGATGGTAACCGGTCTGCCCTCCATTGCCTCATACAATCCTTTAAAATCACCCTTCTGGTAAGGAATCAGGTCGTTTAATGCCTTTTCCCTCTCCTGTAAAGTCCTTGCAAGTATCATCTGGCGGATTTTCGGAATCCGGTCAGGCTCAAAGAACATATGCTCCGTACGGCAAAGACCAATACCCTCTGCCCCATATTTCACGGCATTCGCCGCATCCGCGGGAGTATCCGCGTTTGTGCGTACCTGCAGCTTGCGGAAGGAATCCGCCCATTCCATGATTCTTTCAAAATTGCCGCTGATGGATGCTTCCATGGTCTTGATGTCGCCGTCGTAAATCTTGCCGGTGGAACCGTCCAGGGAAATATAATCCCCTTCATGGTATACATGTCCGCCAAGCTGAAATACCTTATCGTCCTCATTAATGGAAATATCCCCGCAGCCCGATACGCAACAGGTTCCCATGCCGCGCGCCACAACCGCAGCATGGCTGGTCATTCCGCCCCTTACCGTCAGGATGCCTTCCGCCGCATGCATTCCCTCAATGTCTTCCGGTGAAGTCTCCAAACGTACCAAAATAACCCTTTCGCCGGATTCATGGGCTTTTTTCGCATCCCCCGCCGTAAAGTAAACCTTTCCGGCAGCGGCGCCCGGCGAAGCGGGAAGCGCCTGTCCGATAACCGTACCCGCTTTTAACGCATCCGCATCAAATGTGGGATGCAGCAACTGGTCCAAAGACTTCGCCTCGATACGAAGTACCGCATCCTGGGGCGTAATCTTTCCTTCGTCCACCAAATCGCAGGCAATCTGCAGTGCCGCCTGTGCGGTCCTCTTACCATTCCTTGTCTGCAGGAAGAACAATTTGCCGTCCTCAATGGTAAACTCCATATCCTGCATGTCACGGTAATGTTCTTCCAGTTTATTGGCAATTTCTATGAATTTTGCATAGCACTCCGGCAGATCCTCCTCCAGCTTCGTAATGGGCTGGGGGGTACGGATTCCGGCAACCACATCCTCGCCCTGTGCATTAATCAGGTATTCCCCGTAAATCCCTTTGGCGCCGGTGGAAGGATTCCTCGTAAATGCCACGCCCGTCCCGGAAGTATTTCCCATATTTCCGAATACCATCGCCTGTACGTTAACCGCAGTTCCCCAGTCACCCGGAATATCGTTCATCCGGCGGTACACGATTGCCCTGTCATTATCCCAGGAACGGAACACGGCTTTCACCGCTTCCATTAACTGCACCTTCGGCTCCTGGGGGAAATCCGTTCCCATTTTATCTTTGTATACCTGCTTGAATTTTCCGATTACTTCTTTTAAGTCCTCCGCCGTCAGGTCCGTGTCAAACTTCACGCCTTTGCTTTCCTTAATCTCGTCCAAAATCCGCTCAAAATAAGATTTCGGGATTTCCATTACCACATCGGAAAACATTTGGATGAACCTCCGGTATGAATCGTATGCAAACCTGGGATTGCCTGTCTTCTTCGCAAATCCTTCCACTGCCGTGTCCGTCAGACCAAGGTTCAAGATTGTATCCATCATTCCCGGCATGGAAGCCCTTGCGCCGGAACGTACCGATACCAAAAGCGGATTCTCCGTATCGCCGAACTTCTTTCCCTGCTTTTTCTCCAGCCCTTCCAATGCCTCGAAAATCTGTGCTTCGATTTCGCCGGAAATCGTTTTTCCCTGACTGTAATAATCAGTACATGCTTCCGTTGTCACCGTGAACCCCTGGGGAATCGGAAGCCCAAGCCGTGTCATTTCAGCCAGATTCGCCCCCTTACCCCCTAACAGGTTTCTCATGTCTGCACTGCCTTCTTCAAATAAGTACACCCATTTCGCCATAATTTCCCTCTCCTTAATATAAAATTACTGATATTTAACAGTAGTATACCATATTTTTACATAGTATACCACTCACTTAGCAATTCTTTTTTTCCGCCTTCCACGGGGACACGATAAAAATAGTCGTTATTTCCCGTTTTTTCGTTTGTTTCTGCAATTGCCTCATAGTAAAGCCATCCGTCCCCCGGCAGAAAATACAAAATCCCCCAGTATTCCCCTTCCTCCATTGCCGTAACCGTCCTCTTTTCCCCGCCATCCAGTGTCACCGCAATGATTTCCCCTGCTGCCGCGGCATATACTTCCCCGTCCTGCACCAAAAAAGAATAATTCGCGGATCCGGTGAAATCCATGGGAAGCACATCCTCCACTTCCCCCGTTTCCGCACTGCGGATTTCCAGCCGGTACACAAACGTACGGTAATCATATCCTTCCGGTTTCTCCGACAGCGTAAAGCAATAGAGTCTGCCGTCCGTGTAAGCCGCATGTTCGATATACCCCTCCTCATCCACCGCGGCAAAATACGCCAGAATCTCGTCCCGTCCTTCCTCCAGGTGCACACGCCCCAATACATTCTGCTCCTTTTCCCTGTCGCTTCCGCGGTAATACAGATATGTCCCGTCATACCCCAGGATGCCCTCGATACGGTCCGAGGAAACTTCCCCCTTTTCCCCCGTCTCCACGTCCGCCCATACATACCGCATGAAATGGTTCCCGTCATAACCGCATCCATAGAAAAGTTTATTTCCAATCAGCTTCTCATACCCCGCTCCTGCGAGGAAGACATCATCTGCCAGCACTTCCACACCGCTTCCGTCCATATTGGAACGCTTGATTTCCATCAGCTCGTCCGTCAGGCTCTCAAACGCCTCCTGCACTTTTTCCACATAATAGATTTTTCCGTTCCATATGGTGAAAATATTGCTTTCCACCGGGATTTCTTCCCCGAACAAGCCATGGGCGCCGCAATACACGTTCCCTTCATAAGCACACAGGTTCTTAAACTCCCTGACCGGGGCAGCCACACTGCCTTCTTCCGCCCCGTCAGACTGCGTTCCCGCTCCTGCCCGGTCCGCTTCCCCGCCGGTCCGGTTCTTCCCCATTACCAATACAGCCCCCAATACCAAAAGCAGGACCGCTGCCGCGATCCGCTTTCCTTTGCCGTATACCCGTCCATTGCCATTTTTCCTTCCCATTCCGGTACCTCCCCGCCCAAAAGACTCCCAAAGCGTGTTTGCAAAATGCTTTCCGCAAGATGCCGTCCCAATTTTTGCAGACCCACCCTGCGCAAAACCGTAAAATCATTCTCCAGCCGTTCCTTACCGGATAAAATTCGTTTTCACCGGAGTCTCCGGTTCGGGAATCGCAATGCCTGCCTGTTTTCCGGCTTCCAGGCATTTTAACAGCCACGCCATGTTCCTGCCCAGCACGCGCATGTTCTGCATCCCCTCCAAATCCTGCCGCACCTCCTCCGGCGTGTTGCCGTGTACCATCGTCCAGTATTTGGAGGACACGACAGGCATATTCCGTATGGAAAAATATTTGCCGATTTCATCAAGACTCGCCGTGGTTCCTGCCCGCCTTGCAGACACCACCGCCGCTGCCGGTTTGTAGGAAAAACATTTTCCCGCATAGAACATCCGGTCCAGCATCGCTATGAGGGAGCCGTTCGCCGATGCAAAGTAAACCGGGGAACCGATGATGTACCCGTCTGCCGTTTCCGCCTTTTCCAGCGCACGGTTCACAGCGTCGTCGCCAAACACACACCTTCCATCCCCTTTGCGCGCACAGCCGCCGCAGCCGATGCATCCCCTTACCGGCTGCTTACCCATTTGGAAGATTTCCGTTTCAATCCCTTCCCGTTCCAGCGCTCCGGCCGCCTCACACAGTGCCGTATAAGTACATCCGTTTTCGTTCGGACTTCCATTGATTAACAATACTTTCATCCTTATTTACCCCTTTTGGCATCTTCCTGTTATTTTATTTCTGCTTTATAACTATTCCTGTTTTCCGTATTTTATACCAAACCGCCGTTTCGGTTCCTGAAGCGTGTTTGAAAACAAACATGCTCTAGCCCACCTGGATTACATACTCTGCGGCAAACCGTTTTCCCGCTTCCACCGCGTTTCCCCATTTGCGTTCTTCCAGCGTCCCGTCAAAATCCACGTGGTCACACAGCCCGTACCAGGGTTCGATACAGACAAAAGGCGCGTTCATCCGCTCCGGCGTCCAAACCGCCACCACCGGCGTATCAAACGAAACTTTCACGTAGGGTTTCTTATCCGGGGTCAGAAGGGAAATCTCATGCACCTGCCCGTCTTCCATAACCATGGCATCCCGGTCAAACAGCTCCGCCTTCACCGGCAGAAGTCCGTTCTCCAGTTCGTGCACCACATGGTGGTCGTCCACCAGCCCGTCCCTGCCGATGACCGTACAGCGGATACAGTCCCTGGCATCAAAACGAAGGAAATAATCTTCCCGCCTGTCTTCCGGGTATAACGGACAGTTAAACGCCGGATGTCCCCCAATGGAAAAATAAATGGTCTCCTCCGAAAAATTTTCCACCCGCCAAAGTACTTTCAGCCGCTTCCCGTCCAGCCGGTAACCGATTTCCAGCTTAAAGTCAAACGGATATTTTTCCTTTGTTTCCTCGTCGGCATCCAGTATGAACCATACCTCGGATGCCTCATGGGAAACCAACCGGAACTCCATGTCACGTGCAAAGCCGTGTTTGGTCATCGGATAAGTCTCCCCGCCGAAACGGTATTCCCCGTTTTTTAACATGCCGATAAACGGGAACAGCACGGGGGATGTCTTTCCCCAATATGCCGGATCCCCGCACCACATATATTCCGTTCCGTTTTCCACGTTGCGCAGGGATTTCAGTTCCGCACCATAGCTGTCCACCGCTGCCGTAAGTTCCCCATTGCTGATTTCACAAACTGCCATACTCTTTTCTCCTTCCGTCCATTCGTTTTCCTTGCCGCCCGCACGCTTTTATTTCCCGTCTTTACCGGTAATGTCCACCGCATCCACATCCAGTGCCTCCATGGTTTCCACCACTGCTTTCGCCGTCCTGGAAATACGCGAAATAATCCATATATCGGATATCCCGTCAAAAATGAGCAGCACACCGATGAGAATAATCATCGTACTCACCACTTCAAAAGGATTGCAGACCAAAAGCCCTCCAAATCCTGCCGTCGCGATGCCTAACAAAAGCGCTACCCACCATTTATCATAATTCTGTTTCCATAGCCCCACTGCCTGCATCACATCATGCACCCCATGTATGATGATAATGATACCGACCACCACGGGAATAACCATAATCAGCCTTTCCGGCTTCAGGATAATCCATGCCCCCAGCACAAACAGCACAATCCCTGCCAGCATGTTCAACTGCGCCAAAAGCGTCCCGTCCCGCCTCGTAAAAAACGTAATCAGGTTCACCAGCCCCGTCAGCGCCAGCACACAGCCAAGCCCGGTACAGACCACCCTGGATGAAATATCCGGCCACACCACAAGCGTCACCCCGAACAAAACGCAAAGAATGGCAGATACCAGGCAATTTGCCTTTAAGGTTTTCAAAAATTGGTACATCCAAGTTCCCTCCTTATTTTGGGGTATACAAAAAAACTTAAAACCATTATACCATAAAAAGGGAAGTTTTCAATATCCGGCAACGTATGGCACTATCCTACTTTATATCCCGTCCCCCATACCACCTTCAGGTAATGCGGCTCCTTCGGATTCCTTTCAATCTTTTCCCTGATATGCCTGATATGTACCGCAATTGTATTGTCTGCGCCGATTGCCTGCATATTCCAAATGGACTCATAAATCTGCCCGATGGAAAGCACCTTGCCTTTTTCCTTTACCAGCAGCCGCAGGATTTTATATTCTATGGGCGTCAGGCTGACTTCCTTGCCTGCCACCGTTACTTTCCTCAGCACGTCATCGATAATCAGCTCATCGACGCGGTAAATCCGGTTAATGTTCTCGCACATATTGGCGAGCTGGGTATAACGCTTGAACTGGGAATTAATCCTCGCCATAAACTCTAACGGATGGTACGGATGAATAATATAATCATCCGCCCCCGCGTTAAGCGCCGCAATCTTCATCTGCTCCGTATTGTTTGCCGACAGTACGATAATCGGCATCTTATCCGCCCTCCGTATTGCCTTTAACTGTTCCACCCCATCATGTTTTGGGAAATCCACATCCATTACCACTAAATGGATGTCTTTTTCCGCGACCCTTGCCACTACGTCTTTCAACTCCTTTGCAACCATCACCTGGTAGCCTTCCTGTGCCAGGAAAATCTTCAGCACTTCCATGTTTGTCTCGTTCTGGTTGTAAATCAATACATTTTTCATTTTGGTTTCCTCCTCTCAAAAAAACCCTTCCGGCGGTATCCCCGCCGTTTTCTCCCTACTCATATACACTTAAGTCAATACTGTCCATAATCTCTTTTGCTTCTTCTTCCGTATAACCCATGAAATCGATAAAAGCCTCATAATTCCCCACGCTCACCGCCGCATGGATTTGGAGCGTTTCCTCCCCTGGCTCCCTTACGGAATCAATCAGGGTATAGGTGTAACCCTGCGGTGTGGTATGGCTTCTTTCATTGCATACGCCGCCGGGAAAAACCTTAGACGATGCATGTCCCTGCGTGTTCCCGTAATCGGTCCGTTCCAGCCAAAGTACTTTCCCTTCCGCGTCATAACGCGCCATCACCCAATCCCCGCAGACCGTAATGTCCGCATATTCCACATCCACCCCGATATCCGCAGCAGGCACGGAGAAAATAAAATCTTCCTCCGCCATACATGCTTCCCATGAGGAATAATTTTTCACCGGAATTTCCTCTGTGAAAACTTCCTCCTCGCTTTCCGTTTCCGTCAATGCTTCTGCAGCACATGCATCCGCTGCCTGTGCAGTTTTCAAGGCCATTTCCTCCTGCATATCTGCCGCACCCGCACCTGCCGCTTCCGGCGGCATCTTCTGCATGGATATCCCGTCCGCGCCTGGCATATCCGCCATTTCCGTATCCGCCGTCGCAGCAGCCACGGATTCCGTGTCCTCCATATCCTGCATTTTCCGGCTGTCCGCGGAGCCGGGTGTCATATCCGGCGGCACCCCGGCGGCAATCCCGGCGCCGCCGTCCTGTGCCGTCATGTTCCCGACTGTCAGGACAGGGGGTTCCAGTGTCTCCTCCCCGTCTTCCTGACCGCCTGCGGAAACCAGTTCCACTTCATCAACCAGCACAAAAGACTGGCCGGTTCCGCCTTCGCCACGCGCCATGGTTGCGCTGTCCCCCGATTCAAATCCCCATTCGTTCACCTTAATGACATTGCCGATGTACTCCGCCGCTTTCACCGTGCCAAACCCGCACAGGAAAATGACGCACGCCGCCGAAAATGTCACGGCAGTCGCCCGCTGCACCCTTTTTACCACACGCCTTCTGTGCCTTCTTTCATCCAACACGGAAAAAGCATCGATATGGATTTTTTCCATGCCAAACAGTTCCATATCCTGTACGGCCAATTGGTATTCGCTTTTAAAATCATTCATACCGATACTCCTCCTTCAAATTTTTCTTCAGCATATCCCGTCCCCTGGTAAGCTGGGATGTTACCGTAGACTCTTTGCGCCCCGTGGCAAGCGCAATTTCCTTTATACTCATCTGCTGGTAGTAAAACAGATGGATGACTTCACGGTATTTCACCGGCAGTTTCATGACCGATTCCATGATTTCCCGGCTCCGCTCCTTTTGCAGAACCGCGTTTTCCATACTGCTCTCCGCCCCCGCTTCCCCATCCACGGGCAATTCCCTGACAGGCAGGCCTTCCCTGTGCCGGTACCAGGCGGAGCGCCATACTTTCCGGCAGCCGTTTAACGTCACTTTAATCAGCCACGCCTTTTCATGTTCCGCCGTACCAAATTCCTTCCTGCCTTTAATAAACTGGTAAAATGTCTCTTGTACTACATCCTCTGCATCCTGACTGTTCCTAAGCTGTAAAAATGCAATCCGGTACAGCATGTCGCTGTATCTGTCTATTTTCTGCTGCAGCAAATCCATGTCACCGGACTTAGAAACGGTCTCCTGCACTCCTTCGTTCTTTTTCTCCATATGTAACGTATCCCGTATGCTTTCCTCTAAGTTGCCATGCCTGATTCCCGGTTCCCCACCGCTTCGCTTATCCGGTTTTACCTGTCCCTTTTATCGGTCCAAACATCTTTTCCAATATCTGTTCAACATCTTCCAATAAGTAATATCCCATACAAATCAAAAATACTGCAAAATTATTTACTCAAACTTCCCACATTAAAAATGGGATTTGCTCCTTGAAAAATCA
>CAJUMD010000127.1 GCA_910587275.1 uncultured Kineothrix sp. | reverse complement strand
GGCATAAAATCAAATGGAGATATAGCCAGTTAATTATTATTCGATGTACTAGTTGCCGTTATCCTTATCCTTCCGCAGCCCATTCCCGTTCCTTTTCCGTCACCAGCCCCTTCTCCATCAGGAATGCCGGGTCGTAAGAGAGCTTCGCCCTGCGCAGTCCCTCCTCCCCCGTGTCTTCCTCCCGGTTGATATACCGGTACCCGGCAGCCTCATGCTCCACAAACTGCTGGTTGATAATGGGATAAGCACCCTGCACGTCCGCAAACGCTTTTTCAATATGCACGACGAACATGTCTTCCCCGCACGGTTCCCCGATGGAAAATGCCACTACCCTTCCTCCCGCACGGACCAGCCCGCCCTGCAGTTTCAGTTCCTTTAAGTTCTTTAACGCATTTACGGTGACGCAGAATTCCTTATGCTTTTCCCCCCTTTGGGCACAGTCATTCTGTATTCGCCATTCTTCCGCCATTTCCAGGCATTCCGCCACATTTTCATCCGTTATTTTCTCATAGCGCCAGTCCGGGTAATTTTCCTTGAAACGGTTGATATGGTTCCTTTTCCCGTGCAGCTTCTTTCCCGCAAGGGAGATCAGCCGTTGTGACTCATACACATAATCCGCCGCATCCCTGTCATATTCCACCCGGAACCTTCCCGGATAGAGCCGCTCCAACTCCTCAAACTGTTTCGGGGATACCAAATGCATTTTAAAAGGCTTCCCCCGCTCCGAAAAATACTCAAGCAGTGTATCCACGGTTTTCTTAAAGTCCGCCATGCCAAGCGGGCAGCTCACCGACATATTGGCCTCATCGGAAAGAAAAACCAGCATGTCCTCCACCACCGCATAGCGGATGCCGTAAAAAGGCGCCCATAAATAATTGTTGGCGAACGTAAATTCACAGTTCCTTACCGGCTCCATACGGTAATAATGGTTGATTATCCCCTCATCTTCCATCCCAAGGGGTTTCCATTGTATATTTATTTTCGTTCTGGCTTCCATAACGCTCCTCTTTCTTTTTTCCTTTCGTATATTCTTCCTTATTTTTCCTCATCCTATACCTCCCCCTGCACGCACAGGAGAAACCGCTCCCCGTATTTTTCGTATTTGAACTCACCGACACCGGAGACGGTCAGCATATCCTCCCTGGTAGCCGGTTTTACCACACACATATGTACCAGCGTCTTATCGGAAAAAACAATATAGGGGGGGACTCCTTCCTCCCTTGCAATTTCCGTCCGCAGCGCCCGCAGCCGTTCAAACAGCGTTTCCTCCTGCTGCGTAAATTCTTCCCTGGAAAATCCTGCCGCCATGTCCCTGCGGTTTTTCTTTGCCTTTTCTTCCCTGCTGCCGGTTTTTGCAGGATGCTCCTGTTCCTTTGCCAGTTTCATGACCACCGTTTCCTCCCCGGAAAGCACCGCCCCCGAATTTTCCGTCAGCTTCACGACGGCATATTCATCCGCCGTCACCCGCAGATACCCGTACAACTGTAAGTGGTTCATTACCTGCCGCAGCCGGAATACCGGCACCTTCGCAAGTTCCCCGTAATGGGGATTTGCATCCATGCGGTACCCGCGTATCTTCGCCGTGTTCGCCCCGTGCACCGTGTCGATGATGACGTTCGTACCAAACCGCTGGCGGGAGCTTTCCACACACCCGATGATGCCCTTTGCGGTCTCCGTCACGTCCACGTTCTCAAACTGGGTCAGGCAGTTGGAACAGTTGCCGCAGTAATTACTGCCGTATTCCCCGAAATACCGCAGCGTATAGTCCCGCAGGCATTCGTTCGTGAAACAGTAAAACGTCATTTTCCGAAGACGGTCCCTGTCCCGTTCCGCCACCATCCTCCGGCTCACCTCGTCCAATTCCTGGTTGTCCCTGTTATTGTCTATAAAAAACTGGTTCGTCACCACATCCTGCCCGCCGTAAAGCAGGATGCATTCCGCCGCTTCCCCGTCCCGTCCGGCACGCCCTGCCTCCTGGTAATAACTTTCCATGTTTTTCGGCATGTTATAATGCACCACAAACCGCACGTCGGACTTATCGATTCCCATACCGAAAGCATTGGTCGCCACCATGATTTCCGACCTGCCGTAAATAAAATCCTCCTGATTGTCTTTCCGTTCCCTGTCCGTCAGCCCCGCATGGTATTTCGTTACCGAAAAGCCGTCCGCCTGCAGCCGTTCCCATACTTCCTCCACGTATTTCCTCGTCAGGCAGTACACAATGCCGCTCTGCCGCGGATGCAGTTCCAGATAATTCTTCATGGACGCATATTTATCCTTCGGGGACTGTACCGCAAAATAAAGATTGGGACGGTCAAATCCCGTCGTCACCACCTTCGGGTTCTGCAAAAGCAGGATATCGATGATATCATCCCGCACTTCCTTCGTCGCCGTCGCCGTAAAGGCGCTGATTACCGGCCTTACCGGAAGTTTTCCGATAAACTCCACGATTTTTAAATAGCTGGGGCGGAAATCCTGCCCCCACTGGGATACGCAGTGCGCCTCGTCCACCACCAGCATGGAAATATCCGCCTGTCTTGCAAAATCCAAAAAACCGTCCGTTACCAGCCGCTCCGGCGCCACATATATAATCTTATACCGCCCTTCCTTCGCAAATCCAAGGGCTTTCACGTACTGCCCCGCCGTCAGGGAGCTGTTTAAGTAAGCCGCGTGTACCCCTGCCTGGTTCAGCCCCTCCACCTGATCCTTCATTAAGGATATCAACGGCGAAATGACAAGCGTTATCCCCGGAAGCATCAGCGCAGGAATCTGGAAACAAATGGATTTACCTGCCCCCGTCGGCATAATCCCAAACGTATCCTGTCCGGACAGTATGCTTTCCACCAGTTCCTCCTGTCCCTCCCGAAAGGAATCATACCCGAAATATTGTTTTAAAACTTTTCCTGCCTCACGCATATTGCCGCTTCCTTTCCTGGTTTTTCCGTCATTTTTCTTTTTCATTTTTTTGCTGCCTGTTTTTTCCGGGAAGAATCCCTGTTTTTACGGAAGCATACATATTTTTCACAAAATCCCACATACTTTAACCGAACATGAAAACCAAATGCATTTCATGCATCATTAAGGAAAAGGAGATAATCATATGGATTTCAAGAATAATAAAGGAACACCCACCAAAAGAAAATCCGGTGAAAATTTATATGACGACCATAACATTCCTGCCGAAGATTTGCCGCAGGATATCATCCCCGACGAAGTACCGAGAAGGGACGGCCCCGGCGGGGAACCTTCCGGCCAATAAGAATATCTGTTTACCGGAAACGCGCAAAAGAGTTATGGCGTTTCCTGCGGTGCCTCCTGGCGCCTGCCGCTAAATAACTGCCGGGACGTGCCGGGAACCGCCTTCCGGCACGTCCCGGCACACTTTTACACGACGGAAGCCGCTGTATGTCAAGAGGTTATGCCAACGGGTCGCTTTTTACCATCATCCATTCCAAAGCGGCAAGCACTTTGTCCATTTCAATGGGTTTCGCCAAATGCATATCCATGCCGGAACGCAGCGACTCCTTCTGGTCTTCCTCCAGTGCATTGGCAGACATGGCAATAATCGGGATAGCCGCCAGCTTTTCATCCTCCAGCCCACGGATTGCCTTCGCCGCCTTATATCCGTTCATGCGCGGCATTTGGATATCCATTAATACAAAATCATACCTTCCCTTGGAATTCCGTACCATCTCCACCGCCACGTCGCCGTCGTCCGCTTCATCCACAATCAGTCCTTCTTCTTCCAAAAGCGCTTTTGCAATTTCACGGTTCAGCTCGTTATCTTCCACCAAAAGCACCCATTTTCCCGCAAGGTTGTCGGTCTTTACCGTCTCGGTTGCCATTTGGAGCAGATCCCCCATTTTTATCGCCTGCTTGCGGACACGGAAAGAAAGGGATATCGTAAACTCGCTGCCTTTTCCAATCTCGCTTTCCACTTCTATGCTTCCGTTCATCAAATCCACAATATTTTTCGTCACCGCGAGTCCCAGTCCGGTCCCCGGAATCTTGGAAACCGTGGATGTCCGCTCCCGCTCAAAAGGCTGGAATACCTTTTCCATAAATTCCGGCGTCATGCCAATCCCCGTATCCCTGATATGGAAAAAGTAATTGGCAATCCCTTCGCTTAAGGACGGCTTCTCCTTCACCGTTACCGTAATACTGCCGCCGGGCTGCGTGAACTTAACGGCATTCCCAACCACGTTAATGAGAATCTGATGCATCCGCAGCAAATCACAGTATACCCATTCATGTTTCACGTCGCGCATATCCAAAACATAAGAGATTTTTTTACTGTCCAAACTGTCCTTTAACAGTCCGTAAACGTCGTTCATAATCTGTACCAGATTGTTTTCACTCCGCTCCAGATTCAACTGTCCCGACTCAATCCGGCTCATGTCCAGCATATTGTCAATGATGCCAAGCAGGATATGGGAAGATTCCAATATCTTGCGCAGGCAGTCACGTACCCGTTCCGGTTCTTCCACATGGCGCATGGCAAGGTCGCAAAACCCCATGATTCCGTTCATGGGGGTACGCATATCATGGGACATGTTCGTTAAGAACACGGTTTTTGCCTCGTTTGCCTGGTTGGCATTTAACAGGGCGCTCTCAAGGATTGTTTTCTGCTGCTCCTCCTTCTTTATGATGCTTTCCACACTCCGTATGCACATCACTACGGTAACAGGGACACCGTTCTCCCTCTCGCTCACCGTAACGGTCGTCGCACACCACTCCATCGTGCCGTCCGGCTTCCGCTTGCGGTACTGGTATTCCACGCTGTTCTTCCCCATCAGCGCTTCCCGCATGGACTCCGGCTGCAGCATGTTCCTGACAAGTTCTTCGCTTTCCCTGGAAAGGATGCCTTCCTCAAAATGCCGCTCTATGATTTTCTTGTAGTTCCCTTTTTCCTTATCGTCTTTATCTTCCGGATAAATCATCCTTCCGTAATTTTCCTTTAAATTGACTATGTAAACTTCACGGTAGGCATAAATCGTGCTTTGGATGACCGCCTGCAAAAGTTCCTGGTCCCGGATGCGCCTTAAATACTGGTTCTCTATTTTCCGGCTGTTCTCCACCTTGTCCGTAACATCGCTTACAAAAACAAAGAAAATTTCCCCGTAAATACTGTTTTTCACCAAATGCCCGAAGTCCTCCACCCAACGCTGCCCGCCGTCCTTCGGTATAATCCTGTACTCCACGTAGTCGAACTTCTTTTGGTTCACCTTAATCTGCTCATGAATGCTTTCTTCCACCCATTCCAAATCCTCCGGGTGAACCATTCCTTTGAAGGAATTGCCGGTAAACGCCCGGAATTCTTCATCCGTACCGCAACCATACAAATGCCAAACCTCGCTGTTGGCATATAATATTTCCTCGTCACCGTCCGCCCTGTAAATGAAGAAGCCGCCCGGAATACCCGCTACAAAATCTTCCAGTTTTAATTCTTTGATTGTCTCCATACAAAGTCTCCTTGTAGCCTTACCTTCCCTTCCACGTATTATACCATATTTTTTTCAGAATGGCACCAAAATCCTGACAGCTTTTCTCAAAACTTTTTCCCGCACCATTTTTCCAATATACATTCCCCGCATTTCGCCTTTCTCGCCGTACAGATCTTCCTGCCGTGGTAAATCAACTGGAAATTGATGCGGTTCCAGTGTTCTTCGGGCAGAAGGTCCATCAATTCCCGCTCCACTTCAACGGGGTTCTTTCCCTGCGCCCATCCCAACCGCTTTGCGATGCGGAACACATGGGTATCCACCGTCACACCGGGAATGCCGTAGGCATCCGCCAAAAACAGGGTCGCCGTCTTGCGCCCGACACCTGACAGCTTCACAAGCGTTTCCAGCTCCGCCGGCACGTTTCCCCCATATACGGTCAGGATTTCCCCGAAACATTTCTTCAGGTTCCGTGCCTTTACCTGATATAATCCGATGCTCTTGATTGCCTGCGCGATATCCTCCACAGGCGCCGCCGCTGCTTCCTTGAGGGTCGGAAAACGCTCCCATAAGCCGGGAAGCGTTTCATCCACCTGTTTATCCGTACTCTGTGCGCTTAACATAATCGCCGCCAAAAGCTGCCAGTCCTCTTTGTGGTAAAATTCTTCCTTTGTAATACCGTATTCTTCATCCAGCGCATCTAAAATACAGGATAAAAATCCCTTTGTTTTCTTCGTTGTTTCTTCCATTACATCTTCCGTATTCCCTGCTCTTTCGTTTTTCCCTTTTCCACAAAGCGTATTTCAGACATGCCCGGACAGCCGGTCCAGTTCCTGTCCGAGACGCTTTTTCATGTCTTCCAGTTCTTCCGCGGACGGCCGGTTGCTGTCCGCATACATTTCCTCCGTCGGCAGCTTCCATACCGGTCCCGCCTTCGGGGTATCGCCGCTGCGCCTCGGGAAAAGGTGCCAGTGCATGTGTACGTCCCCGTTGCCCAAAAGTTCATAGTTCATTTTCTCCGGTGCAAACGCGCGGAACACGGCTTCCCCGGTTAATGCCATTTCTTCCAGGAATTTGTTCCTTATTTCCGGCTGAAGCTCATGCAGTTCCCTTACGTGTTCCTTATATAATAACAGGGCATATCCCTTAAAATGCTGGTGATCGCCCATTACCACATACCCCGTTTCCAGTTCCTTTACAAAATAAGGGTTTTTCCCTTCTTTTATCATCCGTATCCTGTCACATACGATGCACATGCACTATTCCTCCTGAATGTATATTATAAAATGACTTCCATTCCGACTTTTTGGGGCTTTAACCCGCACTTTTCATAAAAACGCATTGCCGGTCCGTTACAGCTCCATACATTCAGCGTTACGTTATAACAGCCGTTTTCCCTGGCAAACGCCAGCACCGCTTCATACAGCCGCTTCCCGATTTGCCGTCCCCGGATGGCTTCGTCCACGCACAGGTCATCCAGATACAGCGTTTTAATGCCGGTGAGAATGTTGTCATTCCTATGCTGCCGGAAAATGCAGAAAGCGTATCCCAGCACCCGTTCCTGTCCGTCCACCGCCACGAAAACAGGTCTTTTGTCATCGTGGATAATTTCCCTTAACTGTTCCTCCGTATACTTCCGGTTCCCGTTCCCCTGGAACAGGTCGGGGCGCCCTTTGTGGTGTACCATGCATACCTGTACCAAAAGTTCGTTAATGCGCTCCATGTCCCGTTCCGCTGCACGGCGTATTTCCATCTCCGCTCCAAATCCCGCTTCCATCTCCACTTCCATTTCCATTACGCATTCTCCTTTCCGCACCACTCCGCGATATCCGCAATCAGCTCCAATGGCAGCGGCTTATCATAAGGAAGCTGTATGGCGCCTTTGCTCGTTTTGTATCCCTGCAGTCTGTCCGCAAACGCTTCCACGGCTTCCGGTCCCGGATACAGTCCGATATGCTTTTTAAAAGCCGCAAACTGTATCAGGTTGCGTTTGTTCCAGTATGTCGGCATACTCCATGATATTTTTTCCACCGCATCCGGCAGCGCTTTCCGAACGGTCCCGTTTACCATCCGCAGCAGGGCCTGCACCTCCTCTGGCTGGCGCCCGATGTATTCCCCGATAGTTGCCGGTGCTTCCCCGCAGTAATGGTCCTGGTTCCTGTGTCTGAATGTGCGCCCGCATTTAGGGCATTTCCACATGTCTTTGGTTTTGCCCGGAAGAATCTTCTCCACCGGTTTTCCCTTTGCCAGGTCGTCCACCAGCTTGTCCAAATATCTGATTTCCCGCATCAGCGGTTCTTCCACGTCTTCCACACGCACTCCGCAGACCACTCCCGTAATTTTCTCCCTGTCCGGGTTCGGTTCCGGCGCGTTACGGAAAAAATCCCCGTACGTAACGGAACGGCTGACCGCATCCCTGATTTCCTCCGCGCGGTAGCCGGTCAGCCAACCAATCAGACCGTCCAGTTCCTCCAGCGTTCTTCCTTTTTTCTGGACCTTGGCTGCCAACAGGGGATATATTTTGGAAAAACTCATGGCATACACTTTTTCGCTATTCATGGGTGGTTCTCCTTTTCCTTCCGTATCTGTTTTCCCATACGGCTGTCCATAACATTATAGGCTTTTACGCTAAAACTGTAAATACCATTTCTGTTTTGACGCTGCCAGGCTGTTGCACGCAGGAATAAACACACACCACACAATGAGAGGAAAGTATATGGGTGAAGGAAAAATGATAAAGGAACAAAAAGTAATGGGCATCTTCCGCCTTTCACGCTTTCCGGAACCCGGTAGTCGTGACTTCCGCCACCGGATTCCCAAGTTCGTCCTGCACACGGATGCGGTAATATGCGGTGGAACGCCCATCCCTGACACAGACCGCTTCCGCCACCAGCCGTTCCCCCTTTGCCGTTCCCAAATATGTTATGTTGGAGCTTAAGGATACCGTTCCCACCTTCCGCCAGTTCGCCGCCACCGCAAAGGCGAAATCAGCCAGCGTAAATGAAGCGCCTCCCATAACCGCCCCCATGGCGTTGCGGTGCCTCGCTTCCAGCACCATGCTGCATTTCGCATAACCGTCCCCGGTTTCTTCAATCATCATGCCGTTTTCCGTGGCAAACCTGTCATTTTCAAACATCTTACGCACATCTTCCAGCGAAGGCGTGCACCCGAATTCCGTTTCCATATCAGCCGTTCCTTCCTTGTTTTCCATTTCCCGTATTCCATACCGCAGGAACCGCCACTTTTGCACCTGTGGAGGTATCTGCGCCAAAGTTAAAACTTGGGGCAGAGCCGTAAGCATACCGCAGTCCGTATCGCTCCGGACGGTATCTTTCCACCGCCCCGTACACCTTTCTTATCTCCTTTCCGAAATCACCGTCCCTCTCATACGGCTCCCCCTGAAAATACAGCATAATACATGCCGGAAGCTCCGCCATCCGGTAATTCTCCGGCAGTACTTTGTCATAGTCCACAGGCACTTCCACCCCCGCCGCAATCCTGGAAAATCCTCCCTCTGCCAAAAAATCCGGCAATTCCAATAACGCCGCGGTGTCAAATTTCTCCGGAATGCTGTTTAACAGTCCCTCCCAGTCACACCCGGCTTCTTCGCAAAAAGACATATAATCATTTGCTGTCCGCGAGGGAAGGTATACCAGTTTCCGCTTTGGCCGTTCGCATACCGTAACCGTACATAATTCCGTTCTGCCTTCCGTTGTCTCCCCTTTTTCCATGGTTATTGTTTCTTCCGAAATCCGCGCGTTTCCAATGTTTTCCTTGTTTTCCATATCCGTTTCCTCCTTATCCCGGATCATCGCATAATAGTGAGATCGGAAGAGCACACGTC
>CAJUMD010000126.1 GCA_910587275.1 uncultured Kineothrix sp. | reverse complement strand
ATGATAGATAAGGCAAAGGAATTGGCGGAAAAAGAAGGAGTTCTTGACAAAATAACCTTTGTGAGCGGCGCATTGGAGGATTTGAAGGGTTTCAGCAATCAATCCTTCGATATGGTAATTTCCTTTGACGCCCCTGTTTCGTATACCTATCCCAATCAGAAAAAAGTAATCGGTGAGCCTGTACGCATATGCCGCAAACGTATTATGCTCAGTGTATCGAGCCGTTTGGGTTATCTTCCGTATTTGGCAAATCCAATGCAAAAATACCAATTTATATTAGATGAAACCTGTGATGATCCCTATGTAAAATGGTGCATTGACAATAAGGAAAATGTAATGGAAGCGTATCATTTCAGCAAAGAGGCCTGTATAAAGTTGTACAAGGACGGGCTTATGGGAGGGGAGGGCGAGATTGCCGAATATGAACAGGGAGGTACACCGTGGTGTATTACATATACTTTTATGCCGGATGAATTGGAGGATATATTGAAACATTACGGCGTAAAAAATATTAAACTGGCAGGTCCCGGAGCATATGCAAGAACGCTTCCGAGGGAAGTGCTCGTGAAGATTATGAATGATGTAAAGCAGCGTTCCGACTTCCTGGATTTTTGCCATTTTTATGACTCTAATCCGTTTGTGTGCGGCATGGGAAAGGGTAACCTGTTTGCCCAAGGCGAACGGGGATGATTTTCACGGATTTAAAGAGATACGGAGGTTTTATTTATGCAGACGGAAACACGGAGACTGTTGATTCGGGATATAGAAACAGATGATACGATACCATTTGCCGCAATGGCGGCGGACGGAACCTTAAACGATTGTGGTTTTGGCAAAGACTGCGGCAATTGGATAACGGAATGGATAACCGAGGCAAAAGATTTTGCGCTTAGGGATCATCCGGACAGGGATTATCTGGCATATACAATAACCTTAAAAGATGAGGCTGCGGTCGTTGGTTCTGTCGGATGTTCCTATTATGAAGACCTCAGGGAAACCGGTGTTACCTATTTTATCGGGGCGCAGTATAGAAACAATGGTTATGCTGCCGAAGCGGTTACAGCATATACGGAATATTTCCTGAAACATTATAATGTGGGAAGAATCATCGCTACTGTGAGGGAGGAAAACATACCCTCCTGGAAAGTGATTGAAAAAGCCGGGTATATCCTGAATGCAAAAAGAATGTATAAAGATTTGAACGATGAACAAGAGGAAATATATCGTTTTTACGTTCCTGCAATGTTTTGGTGATCGGGGTTCTCCTGAAGCTCCTTAATAAGAAGGTTCCATGTTTCCGAGAGGATATTCCGGGTTTGGAATTCCGAATCTGTTTCGTTTTGCAGTTCTTTTAAGTGATACAGGTTTTTCAGTATCAGATTAGCGGTCGAATGCCCTCTGCGGATAATATGCACTTCAATCTGCCTGTTGTTAATGACCGGATTCAGATATTTTGTTTCAAAACGGCTCTTAAAATGCCCGCTTAAAAAAACGGGATGAAAAATATGATTTATTTCTATTGTTTTCACGCCTGAAGAAGCATTCTGTTTCATGCACATTACATTGCTGTTGACAAAGAATCCGTCACCTTGGCGGACTGTGTATTCGGCACCGATGGTCATTATTTTGCTGGTGCCTTCCTGTATATATCCTGGCAAATAATTTTGAGTTTTATGCACCGGCAAAAGCGATTGCGTATGGACTGGCGGAACCGGAGAAAGATGTATGGGAGCTGTTTGACCATACGCGCATGGCAGGAAAGTGCATTCCGGTGGCCAGCGTATTGTCCATTGCCGCAGCAGGAAGCGAAACATCGAAAGGATGCGTAATCACAAATGAAAAAACAGGAGAAAAGCGTGCATATGATGATAATCTTGCCCGTCCGAAGTTCGCCATTATGAATCCGGAGTATACGAAATCCCTTCCGGATTACCAAACAGAGTCAGGATGTACGGATATCATGATGCGTACGATGGAACGGTATTTTACCAATGGGGGCAATATGAAAATTACGGATGCCATTGCAGAAGGATTACTGCGTACCGTTATGAAAAATGCAGTTATTCTGCATCAAAATCCAGGGGATTATGATGCCCGCGCGGAAATTATGTGGGCAGGGAGCATTGCCCATAATGACCTTACCGGCTGCGGAAATGACGGAGGGGATTTTATGACCCACAAACTGGAACACGAACTGGGCGGTATGTTTGACGTGACTCATGGTGCAGGGCTTGCGGCGGTATGGTCAAGTTGGGCAAGATACGTTTGCGGGGAATGTCTGCACCGTTTTGTCCGTTATGCCAGGAATGTTATGGGGGTTACCCTGGATGGCACAGACGAAGAAGTTGCCGAGGCCGGTATTTGTGCAATGGAGGATTTTTACCGCAGTATCGGGATGCCTACAAACCTGAATGAGCTTGGAATACACCCGACGGATGCCCAAATAGAGGATATGGCAAAACGGTGCATGATTGCGGCAGGAACAGGAAAAGGCTCTGCGAAAAAACTGAATCGGGAGGATGCAGTCCGTATTTACCAAAATGCCCTGAACATGAATATTCAAGGCAGTAGACAAAATGCAGGCATAGGTTTGCGCAAAAGTGTAATCGAGTAGGGAAGGCATCTTCCCTACTCGCGCGCCGGGCACCCGCCAGCTTTGCTGGCATCTTTCTTTGGGAGCCCGTGTGCATAAAAGTAAAGCTCTGGAATGTAAAACAATCCAGAGCAAAATCATACGTACAGCATAAATACTATATCCTGCGATTAACAATCTTCTTTCATCCAGACTATACTGTCGGCTTCGGAGTTTCACCGAATCTTGACCTGTCAAAAATATTGACGCGGGCGCGTGGGCTGTACCACCGGTAGGGAATTGTACCCTGCCCTGAAGATTTTATTTAATTTACAGGACAAGTATATACGCCGGTGTGTTCTTTTTCAAGAAATTCTTTAACACCAAGCAGCAAAAAAGGCACGGAAATCAATTTTCAGTTTCCACCCACCCTCCTGCTGCGGTTTGGCGCTGCCTGTGTCCTGCAACATCTGACTGCAAAAACGGGCGATATACTTGACATCACATGCATATCCATATAGAATAAAGTAATATTTAAGAAACGATACGGAGAACGGGCAAAACCATGATTGAAGTGTCCCATATTAAGAAAAAATACGGTAAAAAGCAAATATTAACGGACATCAGCTTCCAGGTGGAATGCGGAGAGTGCGTGGCGGTGGTCGGGAAGAACGGCTGCGGGAAATCCACGCTGCTGCAGATTATGGCGGGAATCCTTAGGGCGGATGGGGGAAGCATCCGTTATTTCGGGCAGGATACCGGAAAGGATAAGAAGGCGTTCCGGAAATACTGCGGTTATGTCCCGCAGGATAATCCGCTGATGGAAGAACTGACGGTAAAGGATAACCTGAAATTATGGGGAGCGGGGAAAAACACTTCCTGTGAAGAAGTCATACGGCAGTTTCAATTGGGGGAAATCTTGTCCATGCCGGTGGAAAAACTGTCCGGCGGAATGAAACGCCGGTTGAGTATAGCATGTGCGCTGTTGGAGTGGCCGCCCATTCTGCTTTTGGACGAGCCGACCACGGCGCTTGATATTTATTATCAGGAAAATGTGCGTCAGTGGATGAGGCAGTACCGGAAGATGAACGGCATTATTGTCATGACCACTCATGAGGAAAAAGAGATTTTGGAGGCAGACCGCTGTTTGGTGATGCATGAGGGGAAGATGCTGGAATTGGACGGGGATGCCATTGATATGGGGAAAATCAGGGGATATATTGCCGGCGCCTGAATCGGCGGTTCTTGGGGAAAAGAAGGGAAAGATGAGAGGGAAAGCGGATGAGTGAAAATTTTGACCCGGTTACGGGGGAAGCGGGAAACCGGATGCCGGAAGAAAAGACCGGCGGCGATGCGGCAGCACCTGAACCGGAAGCAGGGCAGGCATTTACGGGAACGGAGCCGGAAGCGGGGCAGGCATTTACGGATGCGGAACCGGCAGGCGTGTTTACGGCGCAGGGACAGTGGGGAAACGGCGCGGTACAGGAGCCGCAGGCGTCATTTCCGTATTTTGACCCGGCAACCGGCATGGCGGCAGGAATGGGGGACGCTCCCTCCGTCAACTTTATGGAGCCGCCAAAACCGCCGGAGAAGAAGAACCGGAACGCCCTATGGATTACGCTGTGTGTGGCAGCGGCAGTCCTTTTGGCGGTGGTTTCGGCAGCGTTTATGGCAAAGAGCGGGATATTCATGGGCAATTCCGGAAAGGTTTTAAGCGCCATGACCAATACGTTTTCCTATCGGTCGCGTTTGGCGGAGGATGTAGCGCCGGTGGCGCTGATTATGGCGAGGGAGGATTATACGGTTGGTTTGGAAGTGGAAATGCCGGAGGAAGATATGACGATGGAAATGGAATTCCGCTCTTTACCGTCGGAAAAGCAGATGGCGTTTAGTTTTGATATGTCTTTTTTCCCGACCATCCATATGATTGCTTCCGTGACGCCGGAGAAGGTGGGCGTACATATCCCGATTTTGGATAAACGCATTTTTACCTATTATATCGGGAAGGAGAAAACGGGTTATCTTGCCGAAGCCTTTACGGAGGAGGAATTGGAAGAAATTGACGGCTTTTTTGAAGAACTTTTTGGGGATTCGGAGACGGAGAAGCGGCAGGAAATGGCGGCAGAAATCCTTATGAAATGGTACCAATCCATGGAATTCGAGAAGGCGGGGACGCGGGAATATGAGGTAAACGGGCAGAAGAAGGAATGCACCGGATACCGGCTCACGCTGGTGTCCGAAGATATGACGGAGCTCCTGACGGATTTGGAGGATTTGATTTTTGCGGAGTATCCTGACAGTCTGTACAATCCTTACGGGGATTATTTTGATATGTTATGGTATCTGTTTGAGGATATGCCGGATATGGACTTGATGTTTTATCTTTATAAAAACCGTGTGGAAGGTATTTTAATGGAAAGTGCATACGGTGAGGAAGTTGAAATCATCTGTGAGAGCGATAAAAAGGGAAACCTTGAAATAGACATTGATTTTATGGGTGAAACCATGGTGGAAATGGAGCGTTGCATCACAGGTTCCGCGGAAAGCTATGGCTTTCGGGAATATGATTCCGATTCGGAATTGGAGTTCACTTATGATTTCCGTTCCGGCGATATGATGTTCGACATGGAAGATTTTTATTCCGAATATTCGTTTCAGGGGAATTTGCAGTCGGATGCCAAAAACGTGACTTTTACCATGGATTACGTGGATTATGACGGCGAGGAAACGGGCTTTAAGGTGTGGGTGGAAAAAGGGGCCGCCATGGAGGAAGTGGAAGGGGAAGAACTGGATGTCGGAGCCATGTCCGAGGAGGAATGGTATGAATTACTGGACGGTCTTTTGTGGTAAGATTTTGTGGTAAGGAAGGTAACATGGGGATATTTTTCACCTATTTGGGTTTGGAGTTTAAGAAAAGCATAAAAGTATGGAAGAAAACCGTCTGCGGCATGTTCCTCATGCTGGCGGTACTGGCGGTGGGCGTGGCTGCGGTAAGCATTGTCTTACTGCAGTCACAAGTGTTTCCGGTTGTGGACGTGGCGTTTACGGTTCCACAGGGGGATAAGATGACCCGGATGGCAATGCGGGTGGTGGAAGGCATGGACAGCGTAAAAAGCATCTGCCGGTTCCGGTATGCGGACCGGGAAACGGCGCTTTTGAAACTTCGGGAGGGGGAAGTGCAGGCAGTCATAGACCTGCCGGAGAATTTTTATGAAGACGTGGACAGCGGGGTGAATACGCCTGCCCATATTTATTTTTCGTCCGAAGGAGGAGATTTTGCCCTTCCCGTGGAAGTGTTCCGGGAACTTTTGGCGGACGGGGTATCCCTGCTTCAAACGGCGGAAGCGGGGGTGTATGCTTCCTTAAGCATTGCGGACCAATATTCCGCTCCGGTGGGTAAGGAACAGATCGGGAACCAAATTGCACTCCTTTACATGGGCGAAGTCATGAAGCGGGACGGGATTTTTGTGAAAAATGTATGCTCCCCCTGGGGGACGGTGAATGACGTGCAGTATTATTTTTGCGCCATGGTGCTTTTGGTGCTGCTGATGGGCGGGTTGAATTACGGCTTCCTGTACCAAAGGCAGGGCAGGGTGGTTGCGAGGAAACTGGCGCTTTACGGGATGGGAAGGTGGAAAATGTCCCTGGCAAAAGTGACGGTTATGACGGGAATGCTTTGGGCAGCGGGATTGCTGCTTTATGCCGCAGGGTGTGTGGCATCGGCAGTATCCGGGCTTGGGTTTATACAGCCGCATGTGAAAACCGCATGTGGGCTGCTGCTGCCCTGTGTTTCCATGGCTGCCTATTTCCATGTGGTGTATGCGTGTGCGGGAAACCGTATGCAGGGAATGACGGCGGTTTTGGCGCTTAACCTGATTATGGTAATCGGGTCAGGGCTTTTGCTGCCTGCGGCATATCTGCCGGAGATGGTGGGAAGACTTGGGGAATGGATGCCGCTGCATGTATGGAGCAGGTATTGTTTGGATCTGCTGTTCGGGACGAATCCTTTTTGGAATCCGGAGAATCTTGGGGATATGCTGCGGATGGCAGGGATTTGTGCGGCGGGAACGGGAATAGGAGCGTTGGCTTTATGGAAAGATACGTAATCTGGTACAGGCTTTGGTTAAAGGCATATTGGAAGAAAACGTCCCATTGGCTTCAGGTATCGGGCATGGCGGCGCTGCTTTTGGTGCTCTTTGGCATTTCGCTGCCGGACGGCAGGAACGTGACGGTTGGTATCTGTTACGGAGCGGATGTTTATGCAAAACGGATTGCAGCGGAACTGGCGGAAGGAGACGGCGTATTTTCATTCCGCATTTATGATAGGGAAGAAGAACTGTACCGGGACGTGACTGCGGGCAAAGCGGAATGCGGTTTCCTGTTCCGGGAAGGTTTTGACGGGAAAATGGAAAGCGGGGATTTGGAGGAATCCATTACCTACATCTGTACCCCGATGACGGCAAAAGGGGAAGTCGCACGGGAAACCCTGTATGCCGCATTGCTCGGAATCCGCAGCGAAGGAATCTTAAAACGCGGGGAAACGGAAATCTATGGGAATACCGTGCCGGAACGGACGCAGCGGCTTTTGGAGCAAAACCGCTTCTTCCTGGAAGGGAACCAAATCTTCCATGTGGAGATGGAAGATTTGGAAGCCGCGGAATCCGGGAAAACCCCAAAGCCGCCGGGAAACGGTGAAGCGGCAGGGACAGCGGAAAGCGGAGCGCGGGAATCCGGGGGGCTGGTTTACCCCATACAGGGAATGTTTGGAATCTTCCTGTTCCTGATTATGTTTTTGGCGTATGGGAGGAAGTTTGAGGCGGGAGGGTATGCCGTGGAAAAAGCCCTTGCCGGAATGCAGCGTCATATTTACGGGTATACCGGCTGTTTGGCGGCGGGAACCCTTCCGGCTGTGGCGGGCATCCTGACGCTGTTCTTTTTGGGCGGGGCAAAAGGTTTGGATATGGTATGGGAGATTGTGTTCCTGCTGTTGTTTTTGGCGGTAAGCGGGGTGTGGATTACCGCAGTCTGCGGATTTTTGCGGGACGGCAGCGCCTTTTTGTCAGGTGCGGTGGTGATTACGGTGGGGCAGCTTTTGGTATGTCCGGTATTTGTGGATGCCGGTGCATACCTTCCGGCATTGAAATATGTGGGCAGCCTGTTTCCCGTGGGGATTTACCTGCGTTTGCACGGGCTCCTTCCGTAAGAATCCCTCATTTTGCGTGCATCGCGAAGCGTGTTACTGGTCACGGAGTGAACAGTAACAGGGTATTCAACGGAAACGGATTTTCTTGGCGAGGAGTGTGGAAAGAATTGGAAGATAAGAAGAAACTGTATTTGTTTGAGGAGGCGTCCATACCGAAAGCGGTCATGTCCATGGCGGTGCCTACGGTAATCAGTTCGCTGGTAATGGTGATTTATAATCTGGCGGATACTTATTTTGTGGGAATGTTAAACAATCCGGTGCAGAATGCGGCAGTGACGCTGGCGGCGCCGGTTTTACTGGCATTTAACGCCATCAACAACCTGTTCGGGGTGGGAAGCTCCAGCATGATGAGCCGTGCGCTGGGGGCGAAGGACTATGATACGGTACGCAGGGTTTCGGTCTTTGGCTTTTACTGTACGGTCTTTGGCAGTTTCCTGTTTTCCCTGCTTTGTACGGTTTTTCGGAATCCGCTGCTGGCGCTTTTGGGGACGGATACACAGACGTATGCGGCGACGGGGGAATACTTAAAGTGGACGGTCCTGTTCGGAGCCATGCCGGCAATCCTTAACGTGGTGATGGCATATATGGTGCGTTCCGAGGGGAGCACGCTTCATGCCAGCATCGGTACGATGAGCGGCTGCGTGTTAAATATCCTGTTGGACCCGCTGTTTATTTTACCGCAGGGGCTGGATATGGGGGCTGCGGGGGCAGGGCTTGCCACGTTTCTTTCCAACTGTGCGGCGTGCGTGTATTTCTTTATCCTGCTGTTTGTTAAGAGGAAGAATACGTATGTATGCATCCATCCGAAACTGTTCCGATTCCGGAAAGAGGTGGTCATGGGAATCTGCGGGGTGGGGATTCCCGCAGCGATCCAAAACCTGTTGAACGTAACGGGGATGACGGTGCTTAACAATTTCACGTCCGCATTCGGCGCGGATGCGGTGGCGGCGATGGGAATCGCACAGAAGTTAAACATGGTGCCGATGAATGTGGCTTTCGGCTTTACGCAGGGGGTGATGCCGTTAATCAGCTATAACTACGCGTCGGGAAACGGGAAACGGATGAAGCAGACCATTATGTTTTCGGGAAAGAGCACGATATCGTTTTTGGTGGTGATTTCCGCATGTTTTTATACCGGAGCGGGATTCTGGATGCGTCTGTTTATCCAAAACGGAAACATTGTTGCGTACGGAACCGCTTTCCTGCGCGGAATGTGTCTGGGGCTGCCGTTTTTGTGCATGGACTTTTTGGCGGTAGGGGTATTCCAGGCAGTGGGAATGGGGAAGAAGGCATTCTTCTTTGCCATTCTGCGTAAGATTATCATGGAAATACCGGCCCTGATTATCTTAAACCTGCTGTTTCCGCTTTACGGGCTTGCTTATGCGCAGGCAGTTACGGAAGTGATTTTAGCGGCGGCAGCAGTATTGGTGTTACGCAGTATGTTCCGTAAAATGGCACAGGGAGGAAACATGCAAAAGGAAAATAGAGAGGAAAAAGGAGGAAGCCAAGTTTGAAACAATTAAGTAGAGGGTTGCCAAGAAATAGAGGGCATGACAAA
>CAJUMD010000125.1 GCA_910587275.1 uncultured Kineothrix sp. | reverse complement strand
CGGAGCAGATAAAAGAAAACAATAATACAATCCGCAATCTGACTGGGGAATATAAGAAGATAGAGCCGGATTGCTGGGGGCGGGAACAGTTGAAACGTATGAAAGAACTCTGCAAAGAGCGCAATAATCTGTATGAAAAGCAGAATGACTTGAAGGGGCAGAAGTGGAAGATTGAGAAATCGTTAGAACGGTAAGAAATGTGAGGCGTGGCAGTTGCTATGCCCTATCATATTTTTATGGAAAATAGAACTGCGCGATATCGATTCCGCACAGGCAATTTCCGAACTTTTATGGATTTTTTCTGATTATGTCAAGGCAACGGCAATACAAAAGCTGGTCAATCATCAAGTGCTCCGTGCGGAGCTGCGGTCGAACAGGCTGTTTTTATCCGATGGAATAATATCCATAATCGAGGCTTGCCGTGACTGTACGTATGCCGTTGAGCTGCCGGAAATGACGGACGGGGAGTTATTGGTCGAGAACCGGCAGGTGATTATGAGTATCCTGAATCATATGCTGCCTGGTGTCAGTATAGATTTCCTGGCATCGGAACTGTCTTTCCGTGTGACAAAAGTGAGGTGCGGATATGAAACATGAGTATTGGATGGAGCATCTGCAGCAGTGGCAGATATTTTTGGACGAACGTGCGATACAAGTCAGTAATGCAGGCGAAAAGACGAAAATCGGGCGGCAACGGAATATTTTGGAGGAAATCTGATATGCTGCGGTTTTGAATCCGGGTTTATTCCTTGAATTTATCCATCCCACGGCAATTCCCTCATTTGGCAGCAATGGGCTGGAATACAGCCTTACATTAAACGAGTCTCAAAAGCGGGCGGTTTCGCTTGCTTTAAGCGATAATGTTTTATCGCTGATTCAGGGACCTCCCGGAACAGGGAAAACACAGGTAATTACTGAAATATGCCTTCAGCTTTACCGGGCAAATCCGAAGGTACGGATTCTGATTTGTTCAGAGACGCATATCGCAGTAAATAATCTCCTGTCACGTCTTGCCGATTATAACGATTCCATTCGTATGGTACGAATCAGGGATAAAGAACAGGACAATTCTTCGGATGATTATTCCCCGGAATCGGTGATCAGGGGATATGCGGACTGGCTTCTGAGCCATTTGGAAAACAGAGAGCTCGCGGAATTGATTGTGGAAGCGGTTTCAAGATATGAAGATAAAAGTTTGGAGAAGGCATTGTCCCTGTCTGCCAATATTGCGGGCATGACCTGCAACCGGGTAAAGGCATATTCTTATGACACAACGGCGGAGATGTTTGATGTCGTTATCATTGATGAGGTCTGTAAAGCAACCCTGCCCGAAATCCTTATGCCTTTAGCAGTGGCAAAAAAAGCCATACTCGTCGGTGATCCCAAGCAGCTTCCGCCGGTGTTCTGCTCTGAGGAAATTGATGTGATCCGAAGTATAGAAAACTGTAATCTGCAAAAGTATATGTATATCAATCAATTGTTTTCGGCATCTAAGTGCGTAACGCTTCTTGATACGCAATACCGCATGGCAGAGCGCATAGGGACGCTGGTCGGGACCTTGTTTTACTCAGGAAAGCTGATAAACGGACGTTCAGACGCATATTTGGGTAAAGTAATGTGGTTGGATTACGAACCAAGCCAGTGTTGGCCGCCGATAACGGATGATGAAAAGCAACAAATTTATAATCTTGATGAATGTACCATTGTGTCATCATTGATTTGCCAGTTGGACAATGAATTAAACAAAGAGCGTTCGGTTGCGGTTATCGCGCCTTACAGGAGTCAGGTTAACAGACTAAGGCAGATAATACGTGAACGGAAGCCGCAATATATTAATTCCAAGGTTGATACCGTTGACGGGTTTCAGGGAAAAGAAAGTGATATTGTTGTTTTTTCCCTTACCCGGTCACATGGATCATACAGGTTTCTTGCAGATAACCGGCGGTTAAACGTGGCGCTGTCACGGGCTAAAGATGAGATATACATGGTCGGGTACCTGGAATACGCAAAGAAAAGTAAGCTGCTGCATGAAGTTGCAAAGTATTGTGAGGTTGCGTTTATATCTGATATCCATGTTCCCTGAAACATTTGTGTTTGGTGGTTGACGAATGCGGATAAGAAAGGTAAAATAAAATTTATGTATAAATATGTAAGGTTTCCGCCGCAGTGTGTCATAAGACGGACGGTTACATAACTATAATGTATGAATATACAGGAGGAGAGAAAAGTGTCCAGAGTTTATAATTTTTCGGCAGGACCGGCAGTGCTGCCTGAGGAAGTGTTAAAAGAGGCTGCAGATGAGATGTTGGATTACAGGGGAACCGGTATGTCCGTGATGGAGATGAGCCACCGTTCCAAAGCATATGACACCATCATTAAGGAAGCGGAAGCGGATTTGAGGGATTTGATGAACATTCCCGCTAACTATAAGGTGCTGTTTCTGCAGGGCGGGGCGAGCCAGCAGTTTGCCATGATTCCGATGAATCTGATGAAGAATAAGAAAGCAGCCTACATCGTTACGGGACAGTGGGCGAAGAAGGCTTACCAGGAAGCGAAGATTTACGGGGAAGCGGTGGAAGTAGCGTCTTCCGCGGACCAAACGTTTTCCTATATTCCCGACTGCTCCGATTTAGCCATCCCGGAGGATGCGGACTATGTATACATATGTGAGAACAATACGATTTACGGGACGAAGTTCAAGACATTGCCCGATACGAAAGGGCACACACTGGTGGCGGACGTGTCTTCCTGCTTCCTTTCGGAGCCGGTGGATGTAAGCAAATACGGTGTGATTTACGGCGGCGTGCAGAAAAACGTGGGTCCTGCCGGAGTAGTAATCGTAATTATCAGGGAAGATTTGATTACGGAGGATGTGCTTCCGGGGACGCCTACCATGTTAAAATATAAAATCCATGCGGATGCGCAGTCGCTTTACAATACGCCTCCCGCATACGGCATCTATATTTGCGGAAAAGTCTTCAAATGGCTGAAAAAGCAGGGCGGACTTGCGGCAATGAAGGAATATAACGAAAAGAAGGCGAAAATTCTTTATGATTTCCTTGACGGAAGCAAACTGTTTAAGGGAACGGTGCGGGCGCAGGACCGCTCCTTAATGAATGTTCCTTTTGTTACGGGCAATGAGGAATTGGATGCGAAATTCGTGAAGGAAGCAAAGGAAGCGGGCTTTGAGAACCTGAAGGGACACAGGAGCGTGGGCGGTATGCGTGCCAGCATTTATAACGCGATGCCCATCGAAGGTGTGGAAAAGCTGGTGGAATTCATGAAGAAATTTGAAGCGGAGAACGCTTGACGGAAGGATGGGAAAATATGTTTAAATATCATTGCTTAAATCCGATTGCCGCAGTAGGATTGGATAAGTTTACGGAAAATTTTGGGAAAACGGATGATGTGAAGGAGGCGGACGGTATTTTGGTCCGCAGTGCGGCGATGCATGACATGGAGCTGCCGGAAAACCTGCTTGCCGTGGCAAGGGCAGGGGCGGGTGTCAATAACATTCCGCTGGAAAAATGCGCGGAGAAGGGCATCGTGGTATTCAATACGCCGGGCGCCAACGCGAACGGGGTGAAGGAACTGGTAATCGCCGGTATGCTGCTGGCATGTCGTGACATCGTGGGCGGCATTAACTGGGTGGCTGCCAATAAGGACGATGAAAACATTGCAAAAGCCGCAGAAAAGGAAAAGAAGAAGTTTGCGGGCACGGAATTACAGGATAAGAAGCTGGGTGTCATCGGTTTGGGCGCCATCGGCGTAAAAGTGGCAAACGTGGCGAAGCATATGGGTATGGAAGTATACGGTTATGATCCCTATGTGTCCGTACATGCGGCATGGAATTTAAGCCGGGACGTAAAACATGCCATGAGCGTGGATGAGATTTATGAGCAGTGTGACATCATCACGATTCATGTGCCGTTACTGGACAGCACGAAGGGCATGATTGACAAAGAAGCAATCGGCAAGATGAAGGACGGGGTTATTCTTTTAAATTTTGCAAGGGATTTGCTGGCAAACGAAAAGGATGTGCTGGATGGTATAAAATCCGGGAAAATCCGTAAGTATGTGTCGGATTTTGCCAATCCCACGACGGCAGGGCAGGAAGGCTGTATCGTAATCCCGCATTTGGGCGCTTCCACTGAGGAATCCGAGGACAACTGCGCGAAGATGGCGGTGGAGCAGATGATGAATTATCTAGAAAACGGTAATATCGTAAACAGTGTCAATTATCCCAACTGTGACATGGGTATTTGTGCACAGGCAGGACGCATTGCCATTTTCCATAAAAACATCGCCAATATGATAACGAAATTCACCGCATGTTTTGGCGATGAGGGAATCAACATTACGGATATGATGAATAAATCCATGGGGGAAGTGGCGTATACCATGCTGGATTTGGAAAGTCCTGCCACGGAAGAAATGATTGGGAAATTGCAGTCCATTCAGGGCGTGTTCCGGGTACGGGTCGTGAAATAACGGGAGACGAGGAACGAAAGGATGCAGCCAATGCAATATGTCAATCACTATCCATCACCGTTGGGCGGTATTGTTCTTACGGCTGATGAAACCGGTCTGACCGGATTATGGTTTGATGGGGGAAAATATGATGCAGACTGCCCCGGACCGGAACAGGAAGAAAAAGATATGCCAATCCTTGCACAGGCAAAGGATTGGCTTGATTTCTATTTTTCGGGCAGGAAACCGGGTTCCCTGCCCCCAATTCATTTGACAGGTACCCCTTTCCGGCTTTCCGTCTGGAAAATCCTGCAAGAGATACCATACGGGCAAACTGTCACCTATGGGGAAATCGCAAAGAAAATCGCCGCGCAGAAGGGGATAGCCCGGATGTCCGCACAGGCAGTGGGCGGTGCAGTGGGACACAATAAGATTTCCATTATGATTCCCTGCCACAGGGTAGTCGGAGCAAACGGAAGCCTGACAGGATATGCCGGGGGAATAGATAAAAAAGCAAAACTCCTGGATTTGGAAAAAGAGGTTATGCTTTGTGCCCGCCAATCTGCCTGTTCCGTTCCGGGGTCATAGCGCCTTCTTCCAGGTTCATGCCTTTCAGGATGGCGTTTTTCCCGAATTTTTTCTTGATATCCAGCATGACCTTTTGCATCTTCCGTTCCCGCTCCAGTTCCGCTTCCTCTTTTTCCCGCTGCTTTTGCAGCGCTCCGTAATCGGTGAAAAGGTCAAGCTGCTCGTAGCCGTCTTTTTTGGGGGCATCCTGTTCCGTAACGACATGGTTTGCGGTGACGTTGATACGCCGCACCAGCAGTACGGGGTCCACGATGCCGTCATACAGCTCCATGACCGCTTCCGTAATGCGTTTCGTGGAAGAAGTCGGGCATGTTAAGTTGACGGTTCCATGGGCATGTTTCGGAACCCTGCGTCCGTAATGGTCGGTAGTGACGGGACCTTTGTAGCGTTTCCTGATTTCCGGGTTGGTCAGGTTTTCGGTATCGTAACCTACGGTCAGTACCATTTGGTCGGTTACAAGCCCTTTGTCAACCAGGTCAAGGACCAGGAGATCGGTCATTTCCCGTACAATCAGCTTTCCTTTTTCAAAAGAATAGGGACACTGGAGCACCTGGCCGGAACCGAGGCTGTTGGTTTCCGGCCGGTAGGCTTTCACGTCGGCAATCGTACAGGGTTCCCATCCCCATGCATGGTCAATCAGCAGTTCCGCATTGACGCCGAATAAACGGTACAGCAATTCTTCGTTGTAAAAATCGGACGGTCCGCCCACGGAGCATCTTGCTACGTCGCCCATGGTGTACATGCCGTTTTCCGCTAACTTTTTGGCATATCCCCTTCCCACGCGCCAAAAGTCCGTAATGGGGCGGTGGTCCCAAAGAAATTGCCGGTAAGCCGTTTCGTCCAGTTCGGCGATACGCACGCCGTCCGCGTCCGGCGTTACGTGCTTGGCCATAATATCCATGGCTACTTTGCTAAGATACAGGTTGGTACCGATGCCCGCTACGGCAGTGATGCCGGTGTCCCGCAGCACTTCCCGTATGATTTTCCCGGCCAGTTCCCGGGGTGTCATGCGGTAGGCGGACAGATAGTGGGTAACATCCATGAAGACTTCATCGACGGAGTAGACATGGATGTCTTCCGGTGCCACGAACTTCAGGTAAATGTCGTAAATCCTCGTGCTGTATTCCATATAAAGCGCCATCCGGGGCGGGGCGGTGAGGTAGGAAACGGAAAGGGCGGGAGATGTTTTTAGCTGTGTATTGTCATGGGAGAAGCCGGTAAATCTCTGTCCCGGTGCACGGCACTGCCGCAGGGCGTTTACCTCCCTGATTTTTTGGACAACTTCAAACAGCCTCGCCCTTCCGGAGATGCCATAAGATTTCAGTGAGGGCGATACGGCAAGGCATATGGTTTTGTCGGTACGGGCGGCATCGGCCACCACAAGGTTTGTGGTCAGCGGATTCAGCCCGCGTTCCACGCATTCCACGGAGGCGTAGAAGGATTTCAGGTCGATGGACAGGTAGGCGTGGTTTTCCGGCATCATGGGAGTCACCTCTTTTCTGGTTCTATATGTTCCCCTGTTTTTTGAATATTATAGCAGAACATGCGTTCTTTTTCAATCCGTCAAATTATGGTATGGGAAAACCGTTTCATTAGACGGGAATATGCTGTATAATAGAGTCTGTGGACAAAGCCGGAAAACCGTTGCCCGCGGGAATAAATAATCGGATTAAAAAAACAACGGGATATGGAAGAAAAAACAAAAGGACAGGGAGGAAGCCGTATGGAACTGCGATTTCAAAAATTATACCGGTATGAGCGGAAAAAAGAGCATTGTCAGATTGCCATTCCTTTTGCGGAAGGGGTGCTGAACGGGGAAAGCCGTGTACAGATATACCAGGACGGACATTTGGTGCCGAGCCAAAAAAAAATCACGTCCCGTTACGGGGACGGGAGTATCCGTTATCTGTTCGTCCGGTTCCTTGCGGACCTTCCGGCAAATAAAAAGGCGGTGTTAAGTGCGGAGTTAGACAGCGGGGAAACCTATTCCGGACAGGATGCCGCGCTTACGGTAACGGCATATGGGGAAGGGGGATATGAGGTAAATGCAGGCGGGGAGACAGGAATCCGTTTCGCCGTTTCCAACCGTGCGCAGGGCATCTTTGACTGGCTGGAAGACGGGAGGAACCGTTACGGGGCAGGGCAGTTTGCGGGTCCTTTTCTGGAAGACGGGGAAGGAAACCGTTACGGCGTCCGGCTGGGGGAGTGGCATGCGGCGGAAACGGGACCGCTGGTCTGTGTCCTGCGGTGCATGGGGGAGTGTTCCGGGGAAAGACCGGTGACGTTTGAGCTGAAAGTGACTGCCTATGCCGGAAAACCGTGGGTGGAGATTTCCTTCCGCCTGATCAATTCCACGCCGGACAGCCTGCACGTTGCCTCGCTGGTATTTGCGGTGCTGGCGGGGGAAGATGCCGCTTACGGCGCCGCATTGACGGAAGGCACGGGCAAAAGCGGTTGGGAAGAAGGGCAAAAAAAGGAAAAGGAATCCTGTGGTTTTGAAACCGTGCAGGAACTGGAACTGGAAGCGTCCGGCGGCAGCAGGCAGAAAATCTCTGCCGGGAGGAATTGCTGCCATACTACGGGAATCCGGGAACTGCCTGTGATTCAGGATGCCATCGGCGCCAACACGGTAAGGACCTGTGTGGGCAGGTCAAACTATAAGACGGATTTTTGGATTGGCAGGGACGGTGCGGCAGTGGAAAAAGTGGTGGATGCCGCCAGTTTGGTGGCAGAAGCCAACGAACATTTTGCGGAAGTTTTTTACGGAACATTTTTCGCGGACCGGACGGACGGGGACGGCGGCGTATGTGCCACGATATACCAGGCACAGCAGAATTACCCGAAAGCGGTGAGAGCGGATGGAAGCGGTGTCTATGTCATGCTCGTGCCAAAAGGCGTGGACCGTGTGGAAATGGAATCCGGGATGTCCAGGGAACAGCGGTTTTTGCTTCATTTCCATTCCGCAGGGGAAGCCCTTACGGAAATCGATAACCGCAGCCTGATTTACCAGATGCCCGATAAGCCCTCCATTGCGCCGGAAGTGTTCCGGGATGCAGGCGTAATGCCGGATATTTTCGTGGAACGGGGCAAGGCCAGCGATGACGTGGAAATCGCCCTGATTGGAAAATGCGACGGACATGCCAGGTGTTTCGGGATGCTGAACTGGGGCGACGCTCCCGATTGGGGCTATACCACACAGGGCAGGGGCGGCGGTATGCCCGTATGGACCAATAACGAGTACGATTATCCCCATGCTTGCGCCCTCCTGTACGCAAGGACGGGGGAAAGGCGCTTCCTGGATTATATGGTGACTGCCGCCAGCCATTGGATGGACGTGGACGTGTGCCATTACAGCAGCGACCCGCTTTTATTTGGCGGCCAGTGGGAGCATACGAGGGGGCATTGTAAAGACGGCGTTATAGTCTGTTCCCATGAATGGGTGGAAGGTCTGCTGGATGCCTATCATTTTACGGGGGATGAACGGGCGTTTGAAACCGCACTTGGAATCGGGGAAAACGTGCTGCGCCTGCTGGAGACGCCCATGTATCAAAAAAGCGGGGAAAGCAGCGCAAGGGAAACCGGTTGGGCACTGCGTACCCTGACCGCACTATATGTGGAAACCAACGATTCGAAGTGGCTGGAAAAATGCGGCTGGATTACCGGGCAGTTTAAGGAATGGGCCCAAAAGTACGGCGGCTGGCTCGCCCCTTATACCGACAATACCCTAATCCGCGTGGGTTTTATGATATCCGTTGCGGTAGGGAGCCTGATGCGGTATTACCGGGTGCTTCCGGCAGGGAGCCCTTCGGGAATCCGGGAAACACAGGAAACACAGGAAAAAGAAGAAATCAGGAAAATGATACTGGATGCCGTAAACGACCTCGTGGAAAATTGCCTGCTTGACAACGGCTTGTTTTATTACAAGGAGCTGCCCAGTTTAAACCGCATGGGCGGGAATACCCTATTGCTGGAAGCGCTTACCATTGCCTATGAGTTAAGCGGCGATTCCCGTTACTTAACGTATGGAAAACGTACCTTCTGGTCCAGCATCCATACGCCTTCGCCCTCCGCGGCAGGTGCGAAATCCATCGTGGGGGATGCCGTGATTCACAAAACGGCGGGAACCAAAAATTTTGCGCAGAGCTTTATACCGCTTTCGGTTTATTATAAGGCGCTTTCGGAGAATGGAATGCTTTGACGGATGGGGCCGGTTACCGTTTGCTCCGTGAACGGTAACGCGGGGCGTAACGATGCCGTAACGGTTTAGCCTGAAATGTTATGTTCGGGGGGTGAGTGGGGACGGACGCAAAAGCCAGGAACACACCCCTCTGCCCGGTTTGTCCCTGCCTCCCTGTGCTTCCCCTGCCGGCATCTGTTCAAACC
>CAJUMD010000124.1 GCA_910587275.1 uncultured Kineothrix sp. | reverse complement strand
GAGATAATGGACGGTGACTGGAGTTCAGACGTGTGCTCTTCCGATCTAGTTTTTGGGAACTCTGCAGAGCGACCAGGTGATTGTCTCCCATTTCAACAGCGACCTTTACTGTATCGGTATCCACAATCCCGTCAGGGAGCGGAGTGTGGAGCAGATATACCGGATGATCCGGGAGCGGTTAAAGAAACCGTTTTTCCTAAGCAGCGGGCAGGAGCTTACCATTACGGTGAGCGTGGGCGTGGCGGAATACCCGGAAGCCGCCCAAAGCGCATTGGAATTGATTAACTGTGCGGAAATCGTCATGTTTAAGGCAAAGGGCGCCGGGAAAGATTCCATGCAGTATTTTGACGTACCGATTCTGGATGAATTTCTCCAGAAAATCGATATTGAAAATAAGTTAAAGGAAGCCATTTTCCACGAAAACTTCGTTATGTATTTCCAGCCGCAGTACCATGTGGAGGATAAAAAACTGCGCGGGGTGGAAGCGTTAATCCGCTGGAAGGACGACGACGGGCAGATGATTAGTCCGGCGGTGTTTATACCGATTGCGGAAAAGAACGGTACCATCGTGTCCATCGGTACCTGGGTGATTGAGGAAAGCATACGTATTTATGCCGGCTGGAAGGCGAAATACCATGCTTCCCTGATTCTGTCCATTAACGTATCCGCCATCCAGTACAAAAGGCCGAATTTTGTCAGTAAGCTCATGGCAATCGTGGAGAAATACGGGGTGGAACCTTCCGAAGTGGAACTGGAAATTACCGAAAGCATATTAATTGACGATTTCGTGGAAATGACCAATAAGCTGGCAATCTTAAAGGATTACGGATTCCGCATTTCGCTGGACGATTTCGGGACGGGATATTCTTCCCTGTCTTATCTGAAAGGGCTGCCGATTAATACGTTGAAAATCGATAAATCCTTCATCGATACGGTGATTTCGGATTCCAATACGAAAATCATTACGGAAGCCATTATCTATATGGTGAAGAAACTGGGTTATGAAACGGTGGCGGAAGGTGTGGAGACGCAGGAACAGTATGAATATTTAAAATCCATTGAGTGCGATAACATCCAGGGTTATTTTCTTGGGAAACCGATGCCTGCCAAGGATGTGGAAGAACTTTTGAAATAAGCGCTGGGTAAGGGATACTTATGTTGACGGGACGGACTGCGGAACTGGAAGATTTGAAAGGATATTACGGGAAGGCGGGAAGCTGTCTTCTGATACTTTATGGTCAGAAATACATAGGAAAAACCGCGGTTTTACGCGAGTTTACAAGAGGCAAGCCCTGTCATTACCATATGGCAAGGGCTTGTTCCGGGAACGAACATCTCTTGGCGCTTAAGGATTTGGAAAAACAGGCAGGTAATCCGGGGAAAGACAAGGCAGTGGTCATCGTGGAGGAATTCCAGCGCATGGTGCGTATGGGGGAGGCGGTGACGGAGGCATTGTTTGCCTTGCCGCAGGCAGCGGGAGAGCAGGGGGTCATGGTGGTGCTGACCAGTTCCTGCATCCGTTGGGTGGAGAATGCCATGGTTTCCAGAATCGGGAACGCGGCGCGGGGAATTTCGGGCGTCTTTAAGCTGAAGGAATTGGGCTTTTTTCATTTGCGGGAATATTTTCCGGACTACGGCGTGCGCCAGTGCATGGAAGTATATGCCATGCTCGGAGGTGTGGCGGGATGGTGGGAATGTTTTGACAGGCGTTTGTCCGTGAAGGAGAATGTCTGCCGGAACATCCTGGCGAAGACGGGGCGGCTGCACGAAGCGCCGGAGTACCTGATGGCGGAGGAATTGCGGGAGCTTTCGGTATACAATACGATACTGGCGGCGCTTGCCGCAGGGAAGGAAAAGCTGAATGATTTGTACCGCCATACGGGTTTTTCCCGCGCAAAGTTAAGCGTGTATCTCGGAAACCTGATCGGAATGAATCTGGTGGAAAAGGTATTCTCCTATGAATGCCCGGATGCCGGGGGCACAAAGGACGGCGCAAAAAAGGGGCTGTACCGGATTTGCAATGATTATGTGAAGTTCTATTATACTTACCTGTACGGAGGGGCGGACCGGCTGTTCCAAATGTCGCCGGAGCGTTATTACAATACTTATATTCTGCCGGACCGGGACCGGTACATGCAGGATGCATTCCGCCGGGTCTGTATGCAGCATATGGAACGGTGCGCCGGGGAAGGACGTCTTCCTCTGCAGCCGGAGCGCATGGGAAGCTGGTTTGGGAAAAAAGGCAGCATCGATATCGTGGTACAGGATACGCAGGGGCATACCCTTTTGGCGCGCTGCATGGCAAGCCGCATGGGCATGGCTTATACCGATTACCGGAAGCTGTTGGAAACGGCGCAGGATGCCGGGCTGCGCACCGATTATATATGGTTATACGCGGAATTGTTTGACGAGAGGATTGTTTGGGAAGCGGAGGGGAAGGAGAGCCTTACGCTTGTGGATATCAGGAAACTGTAAGGAATGGAAGCGGCCGTCCGGGCATGGCGGGCGCATAAACGGAGTACGGATGGGAAAAAAATTATATATTGCGGAAAAGCCCAGTGTGGCAAGGGAATTTGCAAAAGCGTTAAAACTGAATATGAGCAGCCGGGACGGTTACATGGAATCACAGGATGCTGTCGTTACATGGTGTGTGGGGCATCTGGTGACGATGAGTTATCCGGAGGCATACGATGAGAAGCTCAAACGCTGGTCATTGGAAACGATTCCGTTCATTCCTTCGGAATTTAAATATGAAGTGATTGAAAACGTGAAGAAGCAGTTTCAGATTGTGAGCGGGCTGCTAAACCGTCCGGACGTGGATACCATATACGTGTGCACGGACTCCGGAAGGGAGGGGGAATATATCTACCGTTTGGTGGAGCGGCAGGCGCATGTGGAAGGAAAGCAGCGGAAACGTGTGTGGATTGATTCCCAGACGGAGGAGGAAATCCTGCGAGGGATACGGGAAGCCAAGGATTTGTCCGCTTATGACAATCTATGTGCGGCGGCGTACCTGCGGGCAAAGGAAGATTACCTGATGGGTATTAATTTTTCCCGCGTTCTTACGTTAAAGTACGGCAATTCCATCAAAGCCTATTTAAAGGCGGACCGTGCCGTCATCTCGGTTGGCAGGGTGATGACCTGTGTATTGGGAATGGTGGTGAATAGAGAGCGGGAAATCCGTGAATTTGTAAAAACGCCATTTTACCGCCTGGTGGCAGGGGTGGAGTCGGAAGGGAAAGTGTTTGACTGCGAGTGGAAGGCGGTGGAGGGGACGAAGTATTACCAGTCGCCGCTGCTTTATAAGGAAAACGGTTTTAAGGAGCGGAAGACGGCGGAGGAACTGGCGGCCCATTTAAGGGAGGAGCCGCAGCAGCCGCCTGTGCTGGAAGCCGTGGAACGCAAGAAGGAGGCAAAGAACCCGCCGCTGCTTTATAATCTGGCGGAATTGCAGAATGATTGCTCCAAATATTTTAGGATCAGTCCCGACGAAACGCTGCGCATCGCGCAGGAACTGTACGAAAAGAAAATGACCACTTATCCGAGGACGGATGCAAGGGTACTGTCCACGGCGGTTGCCAAGGAAATCCATAAGAATATCGGCGGTTTGCGGGGATATGCGCCGGCAGCGGTTTTTGCGGAGGAAATACTGGCAGGCGGTTTCCATAAAAATATCGCAAAGACCAGGTATGTCAATGACAAACAGATTACCGACCACTACGCCATCATACCGACCGGACAGGGATGGAACGCTTTGGGCGGATTAAACCCTACGGCGGCAAAGGTATATGAGATTATCGTCAGACGGTTTCTTGGTATCTTTTATCCGGCGGCGGTATACCAGAAAATTTCCCTGACGGCGGCGCTGAAGGACGAGAAATTTTTCGCGGGGTTTAAGGTACTGGTACAGGAAGGGTATTTAAAGGTGACGGAATACTCCTTTGCAAAGAAAAAGGAGGAAAAGTCCCAGGGCAGCAAGACAGGGGAAAAGGGGGGAACGCAGGAAAAGGAAAATGTGGAAAACGGAGGAGGGCAGGAGGAAGGGACTGCGGATACGAAAGACCCGGAATTCATTGCCATGGTGCAGCGGCTGAAGAAAGGGGATGTGCTGGCGTTAAAAAGGCTGGACATCAAAGAAGGGGAGACTACGCCGCCCAAACGCTATAATTCGGGAACGATGATTCTGACCATGGAGAACGCGGGACAGTTTATCGAGGACGACGAGCTGAGGGCGCAGATTAAGGGCAGCGGCATCGGCACTTCCGCCACGCGTGCGGAAATCCTGAAAAAACTCGTAAACATCCAATACCTGGCGTTAAATAAGAAAACGCAGGTCATTACGCCCACCCTGATGGGGGAAATGGTTTACGAAGTAGTGGCAGGCGCCATTAAACCGCTGTTAGACCCGGCGCTGACTGCGAGCTGGGAGAAGGGGCTGACCCTGGTAGCAGAGGGGAACATTACCGAGGACGAATACATGCGCAAACTGGACGATTTTGTGACAAGAAGGACGAACATCGTAAAACAGTTGGGGAACCAGGCATTCCTGTTCCGGCAGTTTGACCATGCGGCGGAGAATTACAGGAATTAAAAAAATGGGAAAGAAAACCGATAAACAATGCAGGAGGATGATAGTATGGATTTGAAAATGGAACAGGCAAAAATCAGTAACTTATACACGCTGGAGGAAACCATTGCGGCAGAATTGTTTCATGGGGCGGAATATCCGTGGGAGGTACTTCCGGGCATAAGCGCATTTATCGTGGAACTGGGGAACCGCCTTCCGGAAGACGTATATGAGAAACGGGGGGAAAACGTATGGGTGGCAAAAAGCGCAAAAATATTTCCCAGCGCATATATAAACGGTCCCGCCATTATAGATGAGGATGCGGAAATCCGCCATTGTGCATTTATCAGGGGAAATGCCATCGTGGGAAAGGGGGCAGTGGTTGGAAACTCCACCGAGCTGAAAAACGTGGTGCTGTTCAATAAAGTGCAGGTACCCCACTATAATTACGTAGGTGACAGTATTCTTGGCTATAAGGCACATATGGGTGCAGGCTCCATCACTTCCAACGTAAAGAGCGATAAGACACTGGTGGTGGTCAGGGCAGGGGAAGAACGTATGGAAACAGGGTTAAAGAAATTCGGCGCCATGTTGGGGGATGAAGTGGAGGTTGGCTGCAATTCCGTGTTAAACCCCGGTACCGTAATCGGGAAGAAGGCAAGCGTTTACCCCACATCTTCCGTCAGGGGATGCGTTCCGGCAGGCTGCATTTACAAAGATAAGGATCACATTGTTGCAAGGAAGGATTCCTGATACTCATGTGCATTGCTGATTTGGAAGAAACCGGAAAACAGGAAAAACCGGTTATGGAGTAGTGGAATAAGTGGGTTGTAAAAATGGAAAAAGGGCAGAAGAAAAAAACAGACAGTAATTTCATGACATGGATGGAAAACAATGATTTTGTCATTTCCCTGCGCAGGGGGCTTATGCTGTGCATCCCGTTTTTTATCATCGGATCGTTTTGCGTGCTGATGACTTCCTTTCCGGCGGCGGGTTACCAGGCCTGGATTCGGGCAGTGGCACGGGGTGCGGTATATCAGGTTATTTTATGGGTATATAATGCGTCCATGGGTTCCGTAACCCTGTTTGTGATTTTGGCTGTAAGTTACAGCTACGCCTGTCAGGCGGATGAGGAAGAACCGGGATTTTACATGCTGACCAGCTTTGTTTCCTATATGGTATTTGTCCAGGAGGGGGATGGGGGCGCTTCCTATGCGGTATTCGGCGCCACATGGCTGTTTACGGGGATTTTGGTAACGCTCCTGAGCTGTACGGCATTCCGGAAGATACGGGCGGGGTACGGACGGCGGATTAAGAACAAATACCAGATGGGGCTTGATGCGGACTTCCGCAACACGGTGGAAGCCATCATGCCTATCGTATGCGTGGTTCTGCTGTGGGCGCTGTTCCGTTGTGTGCTGGCATTCCTTGGGGTGGGGACGAACCTGCATAACTTCGGTTCCAGACTTTTGGTGAGGCTGTTCGAGACAGTGGGTACCGGAGGGTTCGGGGCAGCGGTGTACATTTTCTTTTCACAGATTTTGTGGTTTTTTGGGATTCACGGCAGCGACATGCTCCATATCGTGTCCACGGAAGTATTCGAAGCGGCGCTGACGGAGGGTGTGGCATCCGGGCAGGTTCCCATTTTTACGAAAACGTTCCTGGATGCCTTTACATTAATGGGTGGGAGCGGTTCCACGCTCTGCCTGCTGGCGGCGCTGGCATTGAGGAACAACAAAAAGGACCGGACCCTGTTTAAGGCTGCCATCCTTCCCGCCGTGTTTAACATTAACGAAATCGTGCTGTTCGGTCTGCCGGTGGTGCTTAATCCCATTATGATTATACCCTTTGTGCTTGTGCCTTTGGCACAGCTTCTGGTAGCTGCGCTCAGTATGTATTTTGGGCTGGTTCCCGTGGCATCGGTGCAGGTGGGGTGGACGACGCCGGTGCTTTTGAGCGGATACCTCTGTACCGGAAGCGTTGCAGGAGGGATTCTCCAGGCGGTGCTTTTGGTAATGGGCGCCATGATTTACACGCCGTTTATCAAATTGTCCGAGGAGCGCAGCGAAAAGGTGTTCAGGCAGGGCATCGAAAAACTGCGTGACGAGATGGTTGCCTGCGAGGAACGGGGGGAAACCATTAATTTCCGGAAAGGTTCGAAGGAAAAGCGGGAGTGCGCCAGGACACTGATGCGGGATTTGCGGGAAGCTATCGACAACGGAGAGATATGGACCTATTACCAGCCGCAGATTACGAACCAGAATTCCGTTTACGGCGTGGAGGCGCTGCTTAGGTGGAAACATCCGGTGGCGGGGTTTTTATATCCGCCCATGGTTATCGAACTGGCAAGGCAGAACGATATGTTGGATGATTTCGGCATTTCGCTCATCGACAGGGCGGCACAGGATTTGGAATACCTGTCGAAAAAGCGGAACCTGATGCATATGGCGGTGAACATCCTGCCTGCCCAGATGGAATCGGAGACCTTCTGCGGGAGGGTAGAGGAGATTTTGGAAAAATATGATTTCGGGGACTGCATCCTGTGCCTGGAAATCACGGAGCAAATGGCGCTGTCCACGTCCGGTGCGGTGCCGGAGCGGATGGCAAGGTTAAAGCGGGCGGGAATCGTTTTCCACATGGATGATTTCGGCATGGGACACAGTTCCATGCAGTATCTGCAGTCCAACGAATTCGAGGCGGTGAAGCTGGACGGAAGCCTTGTGAAGCAGGTGGCGGAAAACGAACGGTCCAGGAATATCATTGCAGGCATCCGCCAAATGGCGTTGTCGCTGCATTACGAAGTGATTGCGGAGTATGTGGAAACCGAGGAGCAGAGGCGGATTTTGGAGGAGCTCGGATGTTATATTTACCAGGGGTACCTTTACAGTCCTGCCGTGCCGTTGAAAGAGCTGGAGAAGTTCTTCGAAAAATTTTAAGCGCGGGTGAAAAAAATGCAAAAAATTCTAATAATATTTGGAAAGGTACTAGATTTTTTGTAAGAAATGTGCGAAAATATACATGCGATTATGATAAAATATTCACAAGTTACATATTGAAAGGAGTTTTCACATGATTTATTCAAAGGAAGTTGAAGAAATGTGTACAGTTGCACAGGGCGTAAATCACGGCTGTGCGCCTATCCCGGAAGAAGCAAACTGGGTGAAGGTTAAGGAAGTGAAGGATATTTCCGGTTTGACACACGGTGTAGGTTGGTGTGCTCCCCAGCAGGGTGCCTGCAAGCTCACGTTGAACGTGAAGGAAGGCATCATCCAGGAAGCGCTGGTGGAAACCATCGGATGCTCCGGCATGACCCATTCCGCAGCCATGGCGGCTGAAATTTTACCGGGAAGGACGGTCATGGAAGCATTGAATACGGACCTTGTATGCGATGCCATCAATACTGCCATGAGGGAATTATTTTTACAGATCGTATACGGAAGAAGCCAAAGTGCATTCTCCGAAGACGGGCTTCCGGTCGGCGCAGGTTTGGAAGACCTCGGAAAAGGGCTTAGGAGCCAGGTTGGTACCATGTACGGTACTTTGAAGAAGGGTCCCCGTTATCTTGAAATGGCTGAAGGATATGTTACGGGTATCGCATTGGATGCGGATGACCAGATTATCGGTTACCAGTTCGTAAGCCTCGGCAAAATGACGGATTTCATCAAAAAGGGCGACGATCCGAACACGGCATGGGAAAAAGCAAAAGGTCAGTACGGCCGCGTGGCAGATGCTGTTAAGATTATCGATCCGAGAGAAGAATAATAGGAGGACTTAAAAGATGGCATTATTTGAATCATATGAAAGAAGAATTGATAAAATTAATTCCGTGTTAGGCAGTTACGGAATATCTTCGATCGAAGAAGCGGAGAAAATCACGAAGGATGCGGGTCTTAACGTTTACGACCAGATTAAGGGCATCCAGCCCATCTGCTTTGAGAACGCATGTTGGGCATATACGGTAGGCGCTGCAATCGCAATCAAGAAAGGCTGCAGGAAAGCGGCGGATGCGGCTGCTGCAATCGGCGAAGGTCTTCAGGCGTTCTGTATCCCCGGTTCCGTTGCGGATACCCGTAAGGTAGGTCTTGGACACGGTAATTTGGGTAAGATGCTTTTGGAAGAAGAAACCGAGTGCTTCTGCTTCCTGGCAGGACATGAATCCTTTGCGGCAGCAGAGGGCGCAATCGGTATTGCGGAGAAAGCAAACAAAGTACGCCAGAAACCTTTGAGGGTTATCCTGAACGGCCTTGGAAAAGATGCGGCACAGGTTATATCCAGAATTAACGGATTTACTTTCGTGGAGACGGAGTATGATCCTTATACGAATACGGTAAAGGAAGTATCCCGCAAATCCTATTCCGAGGGACTTCGTGCAAAGGTAAACTGCTATGGTGCAAACGATGTATGTGAAGGCGTTGCCATCATGCATAAGGAAGGCGTGGACGTTTCCATCACCGGTAACTCCACCAACCCGACCAGGTTCCAGCATCCCGTTGCAGGTACATACAAAAAAGAATGCAACGAGCAGGGCAAGAAATACTTCTCCGTTGCATCCGGCGGCGGCACAGGCCGTACGCTCCATCCGGATAACATGGCGGCTGGTCCCGCTTCCTATGGTATGACCGATACCATGGGACGTATGCATTCCGATGCGCAGTTTGCAGGTTCTTCCTCCGTTCCGGCACATGTGGAAATGATGGGTCTGATTGGTGCCGGCAATAACCCGATGGTTGGTATGACGGTGGCTGTGGCTGTTTCGATTGAGGAAGCCGCTAAGGAAGGCAAGTTCTAAGAAAAGCCCGTATTTTTGGGGGTTAATCAAGCCAGAAAATGGTTTGGTTAGCCCTCTTTTTTTACTTTATAGGAAATTCCGAGTTTTGGAAACACAAAAAAGAACAGGTGT
>CAJUMD010000123.1 GCA_910587275.1 uncultured Kineothrix sp. | reverse complement strand
CCAGCCGGAAAAAGTGCACGGAAAATCCGGGACAGGCAATCCCGCTGCCGCCGCCTCGCAAAAAACTCCCTCCCGTGCGCCCCCCCCTCCAAACACAACATTTCCTAAGGAAATCCTTGTATTTCTCGCCGAAACGTAGTAAAGTCTTAATAGTCGGGTAAAAAGCCATGGGGCGTAAGCAGGCGAGTGGATGAAAACGGAGAGGATGCGGTATGGAGTGGCGTCAGCTTTTGTGCGGGGACAGAATCAGGAATAATAAGGGACGCGGAAGTTTGGGGGATTTGCGGACGGAGTTTGAGAAAGATTACCACCGTATTATCGGGAGCGCATCATTCCGGCGGCTGCAGGATAAGACACAGGTGTTTCCGCTGGAACGCAGCGACTTTGTGCGGACCCGGCTGACCCATTCGCTGGAAGTGTCTTCCCTTGCAAAATCGCTGGGGCAGAATATCGGCAGGATTATCCTGCAGGAAATCCGGGACGAAGGTTTTTTGGAGTCTTATCAGGCGGATATCTGCGATATCCTGCAGTGTGCGGGGTTGTTGCATGATATCGGGAATCCCCCGTTCGGGCATTTCGGGGAAACGGTGATACGGGAGTGGTTTTTGGAACATTTGGGAGAATATTACTATCGGGGGAATGCGCTGGATAAGCTGCTGCTGCCGCAGATGAAGGCGGATTTATTCCATTTTGAAGGAAATACGCAGGCGCTGCGGCTGGTGACGAAACTGCATTACCTGGTGGACGAGCATGGGATGAACCTGACGAAGGGATTGCTTGGGACGATTATTAAGTATCCGGTGTCCTCTTTGGAAATCAATAAGGGGAGCGGGAATATTAAGGATAAAAAAATGGGCTATTTTTATGCGGAGCGGGATATTTTTGCCGATTTGCAGGAAAGCCTTGGGACGGACGGGGCGCGCCATCCGTTAGCTTATGTGCTGGAAGCGGCGGATGATATCGCTTATCTGACGGCGGATATCGAGGATGCCTTTAAAAAAGGATGCATTACTTTCGGACAGTTGGTACAGGAACTGAAGGAGTACGGAAGAAAGCTGGAAGCGGACGGTGGTACGGACGTGGAAAGCCGGAAGGAATATAACGGTATGGTGGATGCCCTGGAGGAACGGCTGCGTAAGGCGCTGGAACGGGGGGTTCCCCAACCGGAGAATCATGCGGTGCAGAACTGGGTGGTACGGATACAGGGGTGGCTGATTGCCTGTGCCACCCAGGGGTTTGCCGCAAATTACGGGAAAATCATGGAGGGAAGTTACGGAAAGTCGCTTTTGGACGGCACCTGCGGGAAACCGTTGGCGGCGGCGCTGGGAGATATTGCATACCGGTATGCTTTTGTTTCAAAGCCAATTCTGAAATTGGAGCTTGCGGCGGGAACGATGATGGATTTTCTGCTGGACAGGCTGGTTGACGCGGCGGTTTACTATGATACGGACCGGAAGTTAAATGAAGTGCAGGAAAAGCTGATGGCGCTGGTCTCGGATAATTATAAGGCGATTTACCGGATTTATTCCAAAGACAGGGACGAGGTGGAGAAACTATACCTGCGTCTGCTGCTGGTGACGGATTCCATCTGCGGTATGACGGACAGTTATGCCAAGTCGCTGTACCAGGAGCTGAACGGCATGGTGTAGGCGCGGTAAGGGAAGACGGCTGGAAAGAGACGGACTATGACCGGCAGGGGGAGCGCCGGATACGAATACGGGGAGGAAGGAAAACCGTGAAAATAAACAGGGAACGGGCGCTTGGGGCGTTCCGGGAATACGTGGACGGTTATCATACGGAGGAGGAGAAGGTACGGCTGAAGATAGAACATACATACCGGGTAGCGGAGCTTTGTGAGGAAATCGCTTTGTCGCTGGGACTGCCCAAAGAGGATGTGGATTTGGCGTGGCTGGTTGGTCTTCTGCACGATATCGGGCGGTTTGAGCAGTTGAAACAATACGGAACGTTCCAGGATGCCGATTCCATTGACCATGCCCGGTACGGGGCGGGGATTCTGTTCGGGCAGGGAAAAATCAGGGACTATACAGCGGACAGGGAAGAAGACGGACTGTTGCGGACGGCGGTGGCATCCCACAGCGCTTACCGTATTCCCGAAGGGCTTGGGGAGAGGACAGAACGCTTCTGCCATATCATAAGGGATGCGGACAAAATTGATATTCTGAGAGTAAATGTGGAATTTCCGCTGGAGGAGATTTATAATGTGGACAGTGCCAGCCTGCGGGGCAGTCAGGTGACGGAGGAGGTCATGGAGAGTTTCCGGGAGGAACATGCGGTGCTGCGCAGTCTGAAAAAGACGGCGGTGGACCATGTGGTCGGGCATATCTCCCTTGTATACGAACTGGTTTATCCCGTCAGCCTGAAACTGATGGAGGAACAGGGATATTTGGAAAAGCTGATGCGCTTCCGTACGGAAAATCCGGTTACGGCAGGACAATTTGCGGAAATCAGTGAAAAGATGGGACGGTATATGGAAGACGGAAAAAGGAAGCCGCAGGGTTTTGGGAACTGCGGACGGTAAACAGGAAAACAGAAACGGAGAGAGAAGATTTGGCGGTAAGGAACAAAGGCAAGCGCTTGAACAAATATGTGCCGGATTATGTGGTGTTCGATTTGGAAACGACGGGTATTAACCAGGGGAGGGATGCCATCATAGAAATCTCGGCGGTAAAAGTCGTCGGCGGGGCGATTGTGGAGGAATATTCCACACTGGTGAACCCGAAGCGGCACATTCCGGCAGGTGCGACGGCAGTGAACGGAATTACGGATGGTATGGTGGCGGATGCGCCGGAAATCGGGGATGCCATACGGGGATTTTTGGAATTTACCGGTGACAGCATACTGGTGGGGCACAATATCCATACATTTGACATGAATTTCGTATATGATGCGGCATGGGACGCGTTGGGGAAGGAACTTGCCAATGACTATATCGATACACTGTACATGGCGAGAACCTGCCTGCCCCAATTGTCCCACCATAAACTGACGGATGTGTCGGAATATTTCCATATAGACACGCAGGGCGCCCACCGTGCGTTGAACGATTGCGTGATGAACCAAAAGTGTTTTGAGGAGCTCGGAAAGCTGTGGGCGGAGAGAATGGAAAACGCGGAAAAAGGGAAAAATGGGGCAGCGGATGTGCTGGTGTGTCCCTCCTGCGGCGGTGAGCTGTGTCTGCGTAAGGGACGGTACGGAATGTTTTACGGGTGCGGAAATTTTCCCGCCTGCCGTTTTACGAAAAAGGCGTAATACGGAAAAACAATCATACAATATGAGGAAGCGTTAGGAAAGAGGATGGACGGATTATGATAAGGGAAAAAGGAACAAGGGGAAAAGCGGTATTGCTGTGGACGGCTGCACTTATGACGGCAGGGTGTGTGGCGGGAATGCAGGACAAAATGACAGTTTATGCTTCCCAGCGCAGGCTGCCGGAGCCGTTGGTGGAAAGGGCGGCGGAAGGGACTGCCGGGACGGAAACGGAAGGCGGAGGGGAAGGAGCGGAGACGCCGCTTACGCCGGAAGAACTGGAACAGGAGCGGAAAATCGACGAATACTTTGACGGTACCGTCTTCGTTGGCGATTCGATTATGCTCGGTTTCCGGAATTATGCCATGAAACGGCAGGACACGTTTTTGAGCAGAATGCAGTTTTTGGCGGCAGGGAGTTATTCCGCCAACAATGCGCTTTGGGATTTGGGGAATGCAGAGAGCGTACATCCCGTCTACCAGGGGCAGCCAAGGTATGTGTGGGATTCCATCGCCATGACGGGGAGTAATAAGGTGTTCATTATGCTTGGCATGAATGACCTGAACGTTACCGGATTAGAGGGAACGCTGGAAAAATACGGGGAATTGATTGGGAAAATAAAGGAAAGCAGCCCCGATGCCGAAATCCATATCATGAGCATGACATATATCCTGAAAGGAAAAGAAGTGGGAAAGCTGGAAAATGATACGATTCGGGAGTATAATAAAATGTTAGAGGAAATGGCAGAGAAAAACGGCTGGGGTTTTGTTAATGTGGCGGATGCCATTGCCGATGAAAACGGGGACCTTGCGGCGGAATACTGCAGTGACGAATTTGCCCACCAGAATCCGGCGGCTTATGATATTTGGGTATCGGTGCTGCGGGATTATGCAAAAGGCCAGTTGGGTCTTGCGGCAGCAGAATGACCGGGATAAGGGAACGGCAGAAACAGGCAGTACAGCCGGGGCGGACAGGAAAAGCGGCGGAAGCGAACCGGTAAATGGAGTATACGGAAAAAGGAAGGAGATACATACGATGAAAAGAAGAAGCGGGAAAAGTGGAATAAGCGGAAACAGAATAAAAGGGACGGTGGCATTAACAGCCATAGCCGCAGTTCTTTTGGCGGGATGCGGACAGGAAGAAGGGAGTGAAGTGGCTGCCGTGCAGAGCGAGAGCGTTGTGGAAGGCACGGGGGCGAAGGAGACGGAAGATGCGGCAGGCAATGCGGAAAACTCCCAGTCTGCGGAAGGGGAAAACGCAGGGGAAAAATCCGTGGAAGAAATTTACGGGGAAATTACGCAGGGCGTGGAGCTGATATCTCCGGTACAGATGGGGGATGATTTTATCACGAATTATTACGGCATCGCCCCTGAAAAACTGGACGGGTATGTATTTGCCATGTCAGAGGACGCCACGAGTGCGGAAACAGTGGTTATCATGAAAGTGAAAGATGCGGGCGATGTGGAGGCAATGGTCGGTGCATTACAGGTGGTCGTGGACGAGAAGCGGTCGGAAATGCAGGATTATCTCCCTGAGCAGTTTGAAATCGTGGATAAAAGCTCCGTGAAATCCAAGGGAAATTATGTTTACCTGGTGATTTCCGAAAACGCGGATACCATCCTGCAAATTGTGGAAAAGGATTTATAGGAGGGCGGAAAAAGCATGGTTTTCAGTAGCATTCCATTCTTGTTTTTCTTTCTGCCATTATGTTTTCTTTTGTATTATGCGGTACCTTACGGGAACCGGGTGCCAAACCGGTGGAAAAACGGGGTTTTGCTTGTGTTCAGTCTGATTTTTTACGCATGGGGGGAACCGGTTTACCTGCTGCTGATGCTGTTTGCCACCTTGGTGGATTACACCGGAGGCAGGCTGATGTCGAGGTTTGGCACATCGGCTGGCAGGCGGAAGGCATGTCTTGTCTGTGCCCTTGCCATCAATCTTTCCATGCTGGCCTTTTTTAAGTATGCGGATTTCTTCATCGGGACGGTGAACGGGGTGTTTGGCACTTCCATCCAGCCTTTGGGGCTGGGGCTCCCGGTGGGAATCAGCTTTTTTACGTTTCAGACGATGAGTTACAGTATTGATTTGTACAAAGGAGAGGTGCCGGAGGAAAGGAATTACCTGACTTACCTGACTTACGTGTCCATGTTCCCGCAGTTGGTGGCGGGCCCCATTGTCCGTTATGCCAAGGTGAATGAGGAGCTGCACGGCAGGAGGATTGTTTGGGAGGAAGTACAGGAAGGTGTCCTGCGGTTTATGCAGGGGCTTTTTAAAAAGGTGCTGATTGCGAACCAAATAGGGGCGCTTTGGGAGGAAATACGGCTGCTGGAAGCAGGGCAGGCATCGGTGGCAACGGCTTGGCTGGGGGCGGCGGCGTTTACGCTGCAGCTATATTTTGATTTCAGTGCGTACAGCGACATGGCAATCGGGATGGGATGGATGCTTGGTTTTCATTTTTTGGAAAATTTTAATTACCCGTTGTATGCGGTGTCGGTGACGGATTTTTGGCGGCGCTGGCATATTTCCCTGTCCACGTGGTTCCGCGATTATATTTACATTCCGCTTGGAGGCAACCGTGCCGGTGTGGCGAAACATCTGCGGAATATGTTTGTTGTATGGTTTCTGACCGGGCTTTGGCACGGGGCGGCATGGAATTTCGTGCTGTGGGGATTATATTACGGTGTGCTGCTGACGCTGGAAAAATATGTGTGGGGGAAGGCATTGGAGTCGCTTCCGAAGCCGGTACGGCATTTTTATGCAGTGGTGATTGTGGTTGTGGGATTTGTGGTGTTCGTGTTTGACGATATGGGAGCTTTGGGGTTATACCTGAAGTCCATGGTGAAGGGAACAGGAAATACCCTGTGGGGCTGGGAATGTCTTTGGTACCTGAAAAATTACGGCGTGGTGCTGGCGGCAGGAGCCGTGCTTGCTTTTCCGGTTTACCCGTGGTTGAAAAAGCGGCTGGCAGAAGCTGGCAGGGGAGGCCGTTTCGCCCCACCGCTCCGGCTTGCCGTTTCCTGTATGGCGCTTGGAGGGTACGTAGCGTTGTTTTTGGCGGCGACGGCTTTTTTGGTAAACGACACTTACAATCCGTTTTTGTATTTCCGCTTCTAGAGTGTGTTTGAAAATTGCTTTGGAGCGTTGAAAGAAACGGAATGTGACCGGGAGGATGGTTTAGGGAGGACAGTTTAGGTTGGAAAGAATAGAAACAAAAGCGCAAGTATGGCTGAGGCGGCTGACCGCAGGGATGCTGATGGGAATGGTTTTATTCTTTTCCGTGTTGTTTTTTGTGACGGGGAAGAAGGATTTTTCGGAAAACGAAAACAGGTATTTGGCGGATGTCCCTAAATTCGGCTGGCGGCAGGTGCAGGAAGGGGCTTACATGGAAGGGCTGACTGACTATGTTTCGGATCATTTTCCGTTCCGGGATTTTTGGGTCGGCTTGAAGACGAAGACGGAGCTTGTCTGCGGGAAACGGAAGATTAACGGTATTTTCGTGGCGGAGGACGGGTATCTCGTGGAAGAATATGTCAAGCCGGAAAATACGGAGCGGATTGCGGGAACGTTAAAGAAATTTGCGGATACCGTGGAGGAACTGACCGCGGGACAGGGCAGGAAGATTCAAATGCGCCTGATGCTGGTACCTACGGCGGTCAGTGTATACGGGGATAAACTGCCAAAACATGCGCTTGTGAACGATCAGATGCAGACGGCGGATTACCTGTATACGGAGACGGGGATTCCCCCGATAGACTGCCGGATGGCATTGCGCGAAAACAGGAGCGGGGAAAACCTGTATTACCGGACGGACCACCATTGGACGACGTTTGGGGCGTATGTAGGCTACCGGGTGTTCTGCAGGGAGATGGGTTTCGCACCGGTTTCTTTGGGGGAAATGACGGCGCAGACGGTTACGGAGGAGTTTAAGGGAACACTGTATTCCAAGTCAGGGGACTACGGGCATGACGGGGATGCAATTGTTATTTATACCAATCCGTCCGACCGCCTGACGGTGGAATACAGGGATACCGGGGAAGTGTCGGACAGCCTGTACAATTTGGAATATGCGGATAAAAAGGACAAATATTCCATTTTCCTGAATAACCTGCATCCGCTTGTAGAGATTACGAACGAAACGGCGGAAACGGACAGGGAACTTGTGCTGGTAAAGGACAGTTATGCCAACTCCATCGTGCCGTTTTTGGTACACCATTATAAAAAAGTGTATGTGTTTGACACCAGGTACTATAAAGAAGGACCGTCGGTATTTATCGCGGAGCATGGGGGAGTGACGGATGTGCTGCTGCTTTACAATATGAATACGCTGGACGGGGATTCCGGGATACGCGGGGTGTATTGACGGACAGGAACATGGGACGGTAAGGGCAGAACGGGAAAGGAAGGGTATTATGGCGGATAAGTTTTGCAGGCAGTGCGGTGCTCCGCTGGCGGAGGGAGCCAGATTTTGCAAGTATTGTATGACACCGGCGGGGGAGGAAAGTACGGATTTCGGGTGCAGGACAGAGGACGGCGGGACAGAACCGCAGGGGACTGTTGTGGGGAAAGTGAATCTAAGGAAAGAGGGCCATGGATGCGGCGGCGGTTTTGATACCGGAAATGCTGCCCGGGGAAATAGGCCGGACGGCATGGGAGGAGACAGTGAAAATGGCGGTGCGCAGTGGAATCCTTATAAAATATACGGGGTGTTGGCATACTTCAGCATCGGGGTCCTGGTGCCCATTCTATTTAAAATGGATGTACGTTTTGTGCGGTTTCATGTGAACCAGGGGCTGGTGCTGTTCCTTGCGGAAGCATTGTTATCTTTGGTATACGGGTTCGTGGGAGGCATACCGCTTTTGGCAATGGTGGTTTCGGTTACAAGGCTGCTCTGTGTTGCCTTTATGGTGCTTGGGATGGTGTCGGCGGTACGGGGGTCGGAAAAGCCGCTGCCGCTGATTGGAAGGATTCATTTGGTAAGGGAAGGAAAGTAAGAAATAAGATTAAGGAACGGCTGACAGATGCTGCGTGCATACCCAAAGCCGGAATTATCAGAAATCGAGGGTGTGGAAGATGAAGTTTCCGGGCAGCAGTTTTTGATGCAGGCAGGAGCCGTGGAAAGCGAACTGCGGGCTAAAGCTGTTGGACAGGATGCGGCCATTGAGAAGTTGAGAGCGGCATATTTTGATAGGGAATTGACGGTTCGGTTACAGCCAAATATGGGGGGGGACCCGGAAGCGTATGCCTTTTAGCAGGACCTCCGGGTGCGGGGAAGACTTTTATCGCGCGGCAGTTTGCTTTCAAATTGGGATTTCTTTTTAAACGGTTTGATATGTCAGGGTATTCCAACAATGAAGCGATACAGGAATTGGTTGGTTTTGCTCCGACTTGAAGGGATTCTGATGCAGGCCGGCAGCTTTACAGTAATGCACAGAATGAAAATCTTACGTTGGGCGTATGAAAAGGAAATCGGATTAGCCCCTCCTACGCTGGTTTTATCGGGCCCGTCAATTGCGATTCCTTTAATGATTTTACCGCTCTTTCCGTAATTTTATCATCTTTTGTAATGTTTCCACATAACAGCGGAGCATTTACATCATATAGTTTGCTGTTTTGCAAAACGCTTTCATAACTGTAATTAGCGTAGCAATATGCGCAGGCGTTTTTACATGTGTTATAGGTACCTACTTCAATGCTTTCCACACAGCCGCATTCTTTCCGCTGATTTTTATCTTTATCCGCTTGTATTTTATATCCGGTAATTTGCTCAATGACTTCTTTGTCTATGCAGCAATTATGTTCTATCCCACAGGCGGACAAATCAATCGCTTCGGCGCAGGATGCAACCTCTATATCATTATCTTTGGCCAGGGACGCAAGCTGTGTTGCAAATCCAACTAACTCTTTTTCGGGTAAAGAATAGGAATTCATAGCACTCATATTTTTTTTGTTTTTCGCGTATATATCAACAAAACTGATGACACATTTAGAGGTATATCCGTTCAATTCCTCAGCAATTTGTTCAAAGGCCCTGAAATGATATTCCGGAGTATATTTGTCAGTGAAGATGATTGGGTCATATCGCCAAATTACTTTTTCCTTGCCGATTTTCTTTGCCAATTTTTGGAATACCGGAATCATATGCTTCTTCTTGTGCGGGACATTGCGTTCTATATCATTTCCGAATCCGGTAAGTGTAAATTGAAAATAATATTTATAGGCATCCAATTCATCTAA
>CAJUMD010000122.1 GCA_910587275.1 uncultured Kineothrix sp. | reverse complement strand
ACAGGCTGCGGGACGCCCTCAAGCGGCATCCTTGCCGCATCGGGCTAAACCGGACATCCTTGTCCGGTTTCCCTAATGTATCCGCATTCTGCTAAGAAACTCCCGCCGGAAACGAAGCACGGAAAATCCGGGACAGGCACTCCGGCCGCCGCCGTCCCGCAAAAAATCCCTCCCGTGCTGGGTAAAGTAAGGAAATAAAAAAGTAAAAGTGAATGTTATGATGCGGTATTATATTTTTGATATCCGGCAGGGACGTAAGTTTTTTTAGTGGACGGCAGCAGCGGAACTGCCTGTCCCGGATTTTCCGTGCTTCGTTTTCGGCGGCGGTGTCTTGGCAGAATGCAGACGCCCAAGGGGAAATGGGCAGGGATGCCCATTTCAGTCCGGTGCGGCATGGATGCCGCTTGAGGACGACCGTAGCCCGTAGACACATTTTCCATTCTGCCTAGAAACCTCCAGCCGAAAAAAGTGCACGGAAAACCGGGACAGGCAGTTCCGCTGCTGCCGTCCACTGAAAAAACTTACGTCCCTGCGTCCGCCTTAACACAACATTTAAGCCTGAACGGAATCCTTCCCTTTCTAAATGTAAATGATATAAATTATAAAATAATTATAAAAATTCCAAATATGTGTAAAATTAAGTAAATAAAAGAAAACGGGAGAAAATAAAAGATAAGTAAAGATATTGTACGATTGGTTTGTGTAATTGCGGTTGCAAACATCTGCATATGAATCTAATATATGGGTTAGCAGTTAGCACTCGATACAAATGAGTGCTAATAAGAGAAACAGTTCACTATAAAATTTGACATAAGGAGGCTTTCAAAATGAAATTAGTACCTTTAGGTGACAGAGTCGTATTAAAGCAGTTAGTGGCGGAAGAAACAACCAAATCGGGAATCGTGCTTCCGGGCCAGAACAAAGAGAAACCCCAACAGGCAGAGGTTATTGCGGTAGGACCCGGCGGAGTGGTTGACGGCAAGGAAGTAAAGATGGAAGTAAAAGCCGGCGACAATGTAATTTATTCCAAATATGCGGGAACCGATGTGAAAATCGACGAGGAAGAATACATCATCGTAAAACAGAGCGACATACTGGCAGTTATCCAGTAAGGAGCCGTATGGGACACGAACCGTATGAGATACGAACCATATGAGATACGAACCGTATGAGATACGAACCGTATGAGATACGAACCGTATGAGATACGGTGGAAAAAAGGATTTCAGGTAAGCAGTTATTAATAAAGCAGACAAAATTAGCAGGAGGTTGTTCATCATGGCAAAGGAATTGAAATATGGGGCAGAAGCCCGTGCAGCACTGGAAACAGGCGTAAATAAACTGGCAAACACCGTAAGGGTGACACTCGGACCGAAAGGAAGGAACGTGGTTTTGGATAAATCCTTCGGCGCGCCCCTGATTACCAACGACGGTGTGACCATCGCAAAGGAAATCGAACTGGAAGACGCATTTGAGAACATGGGCGCACAGCTTGTAAAAGAAGTGGCAACAAAGACAAACGACGTGGCGGGCGACGGAACCACAACCGCGACGGTACTGGCACAGGCTATGGTAAACGAAGGCATCAAGAATTTGGCGGCAGGCGCAAACCCGATTATCTTAAGGAAAGGTATGAAGAAAGCAACGGACTGCGCAGTGGATGCCATCGCAAAAATGAGCGCAAAAGTAAACGGCAAGGATCAGTTTGCAAGGGTAGCGGCGGTTTCTTCCGGCGACGACGAAGTGGGAACGATGGTGGCGGATGCCATGGAGAAAGTTTCCGGCGACGGTGTTATCACCATCGAGGAGTCCAAGACCATGCAGACCGAGTTGGATTTGGTGGAAGGTATGCAGTTTGACCGCGGGTATATTTCCGCATACATGGCAACCGATATGGATAAGATGGAAGCCGTTTTGGATAATCCCTGCATCCTGATTACGGATAAAAAGATTTCCAACATCCAGGAAATTCTTCCCCTGTTGGAGCAGGTGGTACAGTCCGGTGCGAAACTGCTCATCATTGCGGAAGACGTGGAAGGCGAGGCACTGACCACCTTAATCGTGAACAAGCTGCGCGGAACCTTTAACGTGGTAGCGGTGAAGGCGCCGGGTTACGGCGACAGAAGGAAGGCAATGTTGGAAGACATCGCAATCCTGACAGGCGGTCAGGTAATCAGCGAAGAACTCGGCCTTGACTTAAAGGAAGTAACCATGGATCAGTTGGGTCATGCAAAATCCGTAAAGGTACAGAAAGAAAATACCGTAATCGTGGACGGCGAAGGCGATAAAGCAGGAATCCAGGCAAGGATTGCGCAGATTAAGAAACAGGTGGAAGAAACCACTTCCGATTTCGACAGGGAGAAACTGCAGGAACGTCTTGCAAAACTGGCGGGCGGCGTAGCGGTAATCCGTGTAGGCGCGGCTACCGAGACCGAAATGAAGGAAGCAAAACTGCGCATGGAAGATGCCCTCAATGCAACAAGGGCGGCAGCGGAAGAAGGAATCATTGCGGGCGGCGGTTCGGCTTACATCCACGCTTCCAAGGAAGTGGCAAAACTGGCTGACACGCTGGAAGGCGACGAGAAGACCGGTGCGAACATCGTCCTTAAGGCACTGGAAGCTCCTTTGTTCCACATCGCGGCAAACGCAGGTTTGGAAGGAAGCGTAATTATCAATAAGGTAAGGGAATCCGAAGTAGGTACCGGTTTTGATGCGCTTGGCGAGAAATATGTGGATATGGTAGCGGAAGGAATCCTTGATCCTGCGAAGGTGACAAGGAGCGCACTCCAGAACGCGACCAGCGTAGCTTCCACATTGCTGACCACGGAATCCGTTGTGGCAAACATCAAGGAAGATGCTCCGGCAATGCCTGCGGGCGGCGGAATGGGCGGAATGATGTAAGGCGGAATTCCGTTGCGGAAGGAATTGTATAAATAGGTTAATGGAACTGCGGGCAGTATGGAATGCCCGCGGTTCTTTTTTATGCACAGCCCCATGCAAAGGAAGTGTGCCGCCAAAGCGGCGCATGGGGCGCGCGGAGTAGGGGAAAGATTCCCCTACCCGATTGCACAGCCCCATGCAGAGGAAGAATGTCGGCAAAGTCTGTTGCAATGAACCGATATTTTTGATATTATTTTATAAGGGATATTTTATAAATTTAAACGGATTGGATGTATAACGGATACTTATGGGGAAAAGGCGGATAGCATGGAGAAAAAAAAGAAGATATTAATGGTGGATGATGTGGACCTGAACCATAGGACGGCGGGAACGGTGCTGGAAGATACGTACGAACTGTATATGGCATTATCCGCGGCAGAGGGGTTTCAAATACTGGAAAAGGTCATACCGGATTTGATTCTTCTGGATATCATCATGCCGGAGATGGACGGGTATGAGATGCTTAAGATTTTAAAGAAAAAACCGGAATATAAGAATATCCCGGTGATTTTCCTTACGGCGGACAGCAGGCCGGAGACGGAAGTGGAGGGGTTTAACTGCGGGATTGTGGACTTTATCACAAAACCTTTCGTGCCGATTGTCATGAAGAAAAGAATCGAGACGCAGATTGCCCTGGCGGAGTATGAACGGGGACTGGAAGCATTGGTAGAGGCAAAGGTGGAGGAAATCGAGAAGATGTATGACCTGATTACGGTCAGTTTTGCCGGACTGGTGGAATCGAGGGACGGCGTGACCGGAGGGCATTTGAAAAATACCTCCATTTACTTTGCCGCTTTCGTGGAGCATCTGGTGACACTGCCCGAATACAGGGAGCAGCTCCCGGAATCCCTGTTAAAGAAAGCCTGCCGTACCGCGCCTCTCCATGACGTGGGAAAGATTGCGGTGGAAGATGCGGTCCTGCGCAAAGCGGGTTCCTTAAGCGATGCCGAGTTTGAGCAAATGAAGCTGCATTCCGTGATTGGCGGGGAAATATTCAAATTTATCGGGGAGCGTATTCCCGACAGGGAATTTGCGGGAATTGCGGAGCAGATTGCCAGATACCATCATGAGAAGTGGAACGGGAAAGGGTATCCGGAGGGGCTGAAAGGGACGGAGATTCCTTTGGTGGCGCGGATTATGAGTATTGTGGACGTATACGATGCGCTGACTTCGGAACGCCCTTACAAAAAACCGTTTAGCCATGAACGTTCCATGACAATGATTGCGGAGAAAAGCGGTGCGGATTTTGATCCCGCTTTGGTGGCGCAGTTTGTCAATATGGGGGAGCGAATTAACGAGTGCCTGCAAATGAAGGAACAGATGTTGCTGGAGAAACAGTTTTTCCGCTTCAAGAAGCAGGGCGTTTTCCCAAAGGATGCCGATTGACTTCATAAAAAATTAAGAATATAATAAAAATTACCGGGTTTGGTTCGTAAAGGGACGATACCAAACGGGAACCGTTCCCGGAAAACGGGGAACATATCGTAAGATACATAGGTACATAGGAAAGAATGGAGAGGGTAATGATGAAGAAATTGGAAGAATATGTAAGAAGCATACCGGATTTCCCGGAGGAGGGCATTATTTTCAGGGATGTGACCAGCGTACTGCAGGATGCGGACGGACTGCAGCTTGCCGTGGATACGATGCAGGATAAGGTAAAGGACTTGGATTTTGACGTAGTGGCAGGTCCGGAATCCAGGGGATTTATATTTGGGACCCCGATTGCATATAATTTAAAGAAGCCTTTTGTCCTGATCCGGAAAAAGGGGAAGCTGCCCTGCGAGACGGTTTCCGTGGATTATGAGCTGGAATACGGTACGGCAACCATCGAGATGCATAAGGATTCCGTACGTCCGGGGCAGAAGGTGCTGATCGTGGACGATTTGATTGCCACGGGGGGAACGACGGAAGCGATGATCCAGCTAATTGAATCTTTGGGCGGCATAGTGGTCGGTATTGTGGTGATGATTGAGCTTGCCGGACTGAGGGGCAGGGAGCGGTTAAAGGATTACCGGTTGGAATCCGCCATTTGTTATGAGGGGAAATAACCTTTCCGGTTTGGCGGCGTACTGCGGATGCATGTTTGGAAAGCAGAATGCCTGGGGGAACGGATTTTGGTGTAATTGTAATACAGAAAAGGTATGGGGTCGGTGAACAAAAAAAGATAGCCGGTGATGAATATGACAGAAGAAAAGAGCAAAGTGACAATCGAAGGCAAAGGTGTGGTATTTGATGACGGAAGGATCGAAGCCATCCAGGAATTCCAAAGTCCTGAACAGTTGTATCAGGACCTTATTTCCCATGTGCGCCGTTACCACCCTTCGGATGATATTTCACTGATTGAAAAAGCATATCAGACGGCATACGATGCCCATAAGGAACAGGTGCGCAAGTCCGGGGAGCCGTATATCATCCATCCGTTATGTGTGGCAATCATACTGGCGGATTTGGAAATGGATAAGGAAACCATTGCGGCAGGGCTTTTGCATGACGTGGTGGAAGATACCATCATGACGGAAGAAGAAATTACGCGGGAGTTCGGCTCCGATGTGGCGCTTTTGGTGGATGGAGTGACGAAACTGCAACTGTTGCAGATTCCCGGCGATTATGAAGGAAAGACGCCGGACCGGCTGGAGCTGCAGGCGGAGAATCTGCGCAAGATGTTCCTTGCCATGGCAAAGGACATCCGCGTCATCATCATCAAACTTGCCGACCGCCTGCATAACATGCGGACGTTAAAGCACATGCCGCCGGAAAAGCAGCAGCGGATTGCGAGGGAGACGCTGGATATTTACGCGCCCATTGCCCAGCGGCTCGGTATTTCCAAGATTAAGGTGGAACTGGATGACCTTTCCTTAAAGTATCTGGAGCCGGAGGTTTATTATGATTTGGTGGATAAAATTGCAATCCGTAAAAGCGAGCGGGAGCGTTATATCCAGAATATCGTGAATGAAGTAAGCCGGCATATTGAAAATGCGGGGATACGCGCACAGATTGACGGGCGTGTCAAGCATTTTTTCAGCATTTACAAGAAAATGAAAAACCAGGATAAGACCATCGACCAGATTTATGACCTGTTTGCGGTGCGCATTATCGTGGACTCGGTTAAGGACTGTTACGGCGCGCTGGGAGTTATCCATGAGATGTATAAGCCCATTCCGGGGCGTTTTAAGGATTATATCGCCATGCCGAAGGCGAATATGTATCAGTCGCTGCATACCACGTTAATCGGTACCAGCGGGCAGCCCTTTGAGATACAGATACGGACGTATGAGATGCATAAGGCGGCGGAGTACGGCATTGCCGCCCATTGGAAATACAAGGAGGCTTCCGATGGCAGGAAGGTGGAAGGACAGGAGGAAGAGAAGCTGGCATGGCTGCGGCAGATTTTGGAGTGGCAGCAGGATATGTCCGACAACAGGGAGTTTATGAACCTGTTGAAAAACGATTTGGATTTATTTTCCGACAGCGTGTACTGCTTTACTCCCACCGGCGATGTGAAAAACCTTCCGGCAGGTTCCACGCCTATTGATTTCGCTTACAGTATCCACAGTGCGGTGGGCAATAAGCTGATTGGCGCAAGGGTGAACGGGAAGCTGGTGACTATCGATTATGAAATCAGGAATGGGGACCGCATCGAAATCCTGACTTCCCAAAATTCCAAAGGTCCCAGCCGGGACTGGCTGAACGTGGTGAAAAGCACGCAGGCGAAAAGTAAAATTAACCAATGGTTCAAGAACCAGCTAAAGGAAGACAATATCGTTAAAGGAAAAGAAATGATGGCTTCCTACTGCAAGGCGAAGTCGGTGAACACCCAGGAAATCATGATACCCGAATACATGAATGCCATCATGAAAAAATACGGGTTTAAGGATTGGGATTCGGTTTATGCGGCAATCGGGCACGGCGGCTTAAAGGAAGGGCAGATCATCAACCGAATGCTGGAAATGTATGACAAGGACCACAAGAAGGAGCTGACGGATGAGGAAGTGCTGGCGGCGGTGGTGGAAAGCGCCCATGCAAAACCTTTGTCCACCAGGTCCAGGAGCGGTATTGTGGTGAAGGGAATCCATGATGTGGCAGTACGTTTCTCCAAATGCTGCAGTCCGGTGCCAGGGGATGAAATTGTCGGATTCGTTACGAGGGGCAGGGGGATTTCCATCCACAGGACGGACTGTGTCAACATTATGCACATGCCGGAGCTGGAGCGGGTACGTTTAATTGATGCGGAGTGGCAGAAGTCGCCGGAGGAAGTGACGGGGGAGAAATATTTTTCGGAAATTAAGATCTATGCCAATAACCGCAGCGGGCTTTTGGCGGATGTTTCCAAGGCGCTGACGGAGAAAAACATCGATATCCTGTCCATGAATACCAGGGTCAGCAAGCAGGGGCTGGCAACAATGTCTACTTCTTTTGAAGTGCGCAGCCGGGAGGAACTGAACAGGATTATTGAAAAGATTTTAACCATCGACAGCGTGGTGGATATCGAGAGGACGACCGGATAACGTGAAAAGGCACAGGCGTATTTGCTGCATACGGCAGAGCATGTGGCCGGCAACGGCATGTGGAGCGCACGGAAAGGAGAAAAATATGTCGGAATTAAAAATCGGGCGGATGGTTCTTGGAATCTGTCAGACGAACTGTTATTTTGTATACAGGGAAGGGAGCAAGGAGGTAATATTCTTTGACCCTGCGGATAAAGGAGAATACATTTATGAAACGCTGGGGAAAAACGGGTTCCAGGTAGCCGGAATCTTCCTGACCCACGGTCATTTCGACCATATTTGGGGAAGCCGCAGGCTGCGGGAGCTGTCAGGGGCGAAGATATACGCTTATGAGGGGGAACAGACGGTATGCGAGGATGCCGGGAATAACGTGTCCGAAAATGCAGGGCGCGCTTACACGGTGAAGCCCAACCGTTATGTAAAGGATGGCGAGGAAGTTACGGTTGCGGGAATGACCTGTAAAGTCATTGCCACGCCGGGCCATACGGTGGGAAGCTGCTGCTATTATTTTGGGGAAGACGGCATACTGGTCAGCGGGGATACCCTGTTCCAGGGCTCCGTGGGAAGGACGGATTTCCCTACCGGAAGCATGGGAGAACTGATCCGTTCCGTCAAAGAAAAACTGTTTGTGCTGCCCGACGGGACAAAAGTATATCCGGGGCACGGGGAAGTGACAAGCATCGGTGAGGAGAAGAAGTATAATCTGTTTGTACAGTAACAGATTATCCGGGTAAGGCATGGGAACGCTGTTTGGGGTGTCCCGCCTTACCCGTTTTACTTTTCAAACCCGTGTACCCAGTCTGCCTTAAGGAAGTAAACGAGGAAAACGACGGAACTGATGGACCATGTCAGCGGGTACGCCCAGAAAATCATGCGGATGTCGGGAATCAGGCGCAGGATAACGGTAATGTAGGTGACACGGATGATGCACCAGGAGCATAGCATGGTGAACATGGGGACGGAAGCCTTTCCCGCGCCCCTCAGTATGCCGGCGATGCAGTGGGAGAAGGAGAGCAGGAAATAAAAGAGCGTGACGGTCCTTGCCTGTGCCGTACCATAGGCGATGACTTCCGGTGTCCGGTTGAAGGCGCGGACGAGCACGGGAATGGTGAGGTAGAGGAATATGCCGACCAGTTCCGCCATGGCTATGGAGCAGAGGATGCCAAAGCGCGCCCCTTTCTTTGCCCGTCCGTACTGTTTCGCCCCAAGGTTTTGGCTGATGAAGGTGGTCAGCGCCATGGAGAAACAGGTGATGGGGAGGAACCCGAAGCCTTCGATTTTGGAATAGGCACCGCAGCCTGCCACCGCCATTTTGCCGAATTTATTAATATTGGACTGGACGATGACATTGGCAAAGGCGATGATGGAATTTTGGAATCCGGCAGGCAGGCCGTTTGCGATAATCTGCTTTAGCATGGGCAGGTCAAAACGGATGCTGCGCAGAATGACCCGGTAATCTTCCGGGCTTTTGTATACCAGCCGGTACAGGCACAACAGGGCGCTGAGGAACTGGGAAAGGATGGTCGCCAGAGCGGCAGCTCCCACGCCGAAACCCATGACACCCACAAAGAGCAGGTCTAACAGGACGTTGACGACGGAGGAGAAAATCAGGTATGCCAAAGGATGCCTGCTGTCGCCCACGGACTGGAGAATGCCCACGAAAATGTTGTACATGACAAATGAGAGGGAGCCCATGAAATATATGCGGAAATACGTGGTGGATTCGGGCAGTACGTCTGCCGGGGTACCCATCCATACCAAAATGCGGGAAGTGAGAATGGTTCCCGCTACGGTGAGGACAATCCCTGCCGCGATGCCTAAGGCAATTGTAGTATGTACGGATTTCCGCACCCGGTCAAACTCCTTCGCCCCGTAATACCTGGCAATCACTACGCCGGCACCCATAGCGATGCCGTTGAAGAAGCCCACCATGAGAAAAATCAGGTTGCCGGAGGAACTGACGGCGGCAAGGGCATTGCTGCCGAGAAAATTGCCGACAATCAGGGAATCGGCGGTATTGTATAACTGCTGGAACAGGTTGCCGAGGAAAATGGGAAGGGCAAATGCGGTTA
>CAJUMD010000121.1 GCA_910587275.1 uncultured Kineothrix sp. | reverse complement strand
ATGATATTATATCACACTTTTCAAAATATGCACTATTTATTATTTGATATACTAGGAAGCAATTATATAAGGAGTATCATTTAGTGGAATGATGGAAAGGACAACAGAATCAGAACAGAAAGACAGAGCCTGCCGTTTCGGCAGGCTCTGAGAGGTTCATGGAATTCCGGCTGTGTTTAACTTTCTAAGAAGTGACGCTGGGTGGCGATTTCATCGGGGATGCCCGCAGACCCTTTGTTTAACTTTTGGTAAAGGTTATCCATATGGTGCAGCTTTTGCGAATTTTTAATGTCATAGCGTTCCAGGATTTCCTTGTAAAGAGGGTTTGCTTTCAGTTTTTCGCGGACTGCCTTGGAGAAAGGGCAGTACGTGAACAGGATGTTCCTTGCCACCTTGTTCATGCGGGGGGAACCGGCGCCTTCATAAAGGACCCATGTGACATAGTCACGGACAAACATTTCCTTATAATTATTCTTTGCCTTCTGCATGGCGGATTTGATTTTATCCTTTGCCTCCGGCGTAAGTTCGTGGTTCTTTTTGTAAAACTGGATATAGTCGAAATATTCGCTGGTCAGGGACGGTTCCGAAAGATCGTTCCAACGGGCGCCCTGTACACGTTTGCACATTTCCCAGCGGTATTCGCCGGTCAGCCTTGCGATGGTGGACATTAGGTCTTCCATCTGGAAAACAGAGGTCATGACACGTGCCGGCGTGGTACGGCGTTTTCCTTCAATTTCCTGCCACATGACACCGCGGATACCGATGTTGGGCATCAGGATGATGTCGGGAAGGATTTCCACATTGACCGTTTCCTTTGCGATACCGATTTCCGGATTGGAATAAAAGGTTTCGCGGTAGTAGGCGCCGAAATCGAGAGCGCGGATTTCATGTAACGCGGCATTAGCCTTTTCGGCAGTTACCAGTGATTTTTCCAAATCCTTTAATACATTGTGTTCCGAGAAGACGGGACAGAAGGTGGTCAGTCTTCCGAAGGTAATCTTATTGACTAGCGGGAACATGTTTTCCAGCTCGAACAGAACCTTGGCGGATTTGTCATCCGCCATTTCCTTTTCCTTTTGGGCGGTAATTTTTCCGGTGGTCTTCAGTTCGTGGATGTAAGCGGTATAATCCGCGTCAAATTCGTTGCGGCTCGGTTCTTTTCTGCCTTCATAAATTGCCTTCATCCATTCATATACCGTATATACGTGGTTTTCCGGTGAGGAAGGAAAGTGTTCCGCAATGGAATACAGGTAGGATGCATTTTCCCTGCCGGCAAGTTCCTCGTCCACATAGCCGAAAAGGAAGAACATCTTTACGACGGTGGGAATGCCGGAATCCTTCAGGCTTTCCTTAAAGGCGGAAACATAGACCTGATAGAACGTTTTTGTAAGGCTGAGACGGAGCTTCCGGTTGGCGTCATCAGTAGCATTTTTGTCAATCTGCTGTTTGTATTCGGTAATCTGCTTGCGGAATGCATCGGCAGTTTCCGGCTCGCAGCGGGCATAGTCCAAAATGGCATTTAAGGAACCGGCAATGGCATCGGCATTTTGGGTCTGTTCCGGTTTTCCTTCCGCAGCCCCGGTACCGTTTTCCTCCAGGGCAACGAGAAATTCCTTATATTCGCGAACCCTTGTTTCGTACAGGGTGCGGTCAATGGAACCGGTGCTTTCCAAATGCAGCATCATGCGGCCGGCGGCAGCGATGACGGCGGTGGAATCCTCCTGTCCATGACCGATGCGGGAGAGGAGGGAAGTATAGAGGTCAAATAAATCCAGCCGGTTTTCATTCATCAATACCCGTGCGAGATCCGCTTTGTAATCATACATAATGTGGCACACGGACATGATGCTGCTGATGTCTAAGCTGGTTTTCATCAGAAGTCCGTTCACGAAATGGCAGGTCGGCACTTTGCTTGCGGAAAGTGCGGGGGTGAGGATTGCCGCCATGTTTTCGTAGTAATCCGTCAGCCATGCCGGAATATCTTCTTCCAAAACGAGCGGGGAGAGATTTTCCAGTTCCGGCAGAAGCCTGGGGGAAATGGAATAACGTTCACAGAACGTACAGTATTCTTTATAGCTGTCCGTCAGGTACCGGTAGAGGCTGTCACAGTCATATTTGGTCAGTTCATAGGCTTCCATGACATCCCGCATCTGCTTTAAGCCCGATTTCACAACAAGGGGGGTGAAGTCCGGTTTCTTGGAAAGCAGGTCCGACAGTTTTCCGGTTTTATATGGGAACGATGCCAAGGTGACATCGTCCACCGCGATGTAGGTGAAAACATAGGAATCATGCTGTAGCGCGCACAAACCGATGATATCCCCTTTGTCCAAAAAAAATTCGCCGTCTGAGTATACGGCGCGCACGGTCCCTTTTACAATCATATGCAAAAACTGGAACGGCTGGCCGCTTTGGCAGATCACAGCTCCGCTTGTAAATTCTTTAGCCATAATATCCTCCTAAAAACCTTATAATAATGTTATTATACTAATTTTGCGGTTCAAATACAACATGAGATTACTTTTTTTGATAAGGTTGCTGTACATTTTGACATTTTATGTTATACTCTACTAAGTTAGGATTAGTTGGGAAAAGAATATATGGGAAAACCAGGGAGATGATAGGGAACATGGAAAAGGAAGAGAGCTATATGCAGGAAATTGCCGACGGGTACCGGCCGGATGTGGAGCGCCTGATCAAATATATCCCGTGGCTGGAAACCATGAAGGGGAACGATGCCGTATCCGGCACATACAGCGGACAGGGAATCGCGGAGCATTCCATCACCATTCCGGTATATGACGGCAATTTGCTGAATTTGGTAAAGGATGCAAGGCAGACGCAGCTCATGGACAGGAACTATGCTTATGTGTATTCCAGGAACAAGATACGCACGGTAGCCGAGGAACAGCGTTATATCGACCATGCCACCATCCGCCAGATGGAAGGACTGAAGGGGATTCTATCCAAATACATCTTGGGGGGCATGACAAGGGGCGCCGTGTGGGTGCAGGGAGTTACGAACGGCTCCATCCTTAAGGTGCTTGTAAAAATGAAGGAAATTCTGGATTACTGGGAGAGAAGGTAAAAAGGCGGTAAATATACCTTGCAGGCAGATATTTTATAATTAAATATATACACTGGAATTTGTGGAGATGTGATATGCTTTTAGACACTCAGTTTTTAAAGAGTAATGAAATATAATTAGTTTTGGAGAAAACGGCAGATGGGGATGAAATGAAAAATTGGGTTCCGGCTTATCATTTTTATACCCCATGTCCGCTTTGGCGGACTCAAAATCAATAGTTGAAAGCGCTTTTCTTTCAACCTTTCATCTGCGACATCAATGGCAATCAGATGGGTAAGTGCGACTTAAGAATTGGATATAATGACAACCTTTATTATGGCGGACATATTGGATACACGATTTTCCCCGAATATAAATATAGAGGAAAGCATTATGCAGGAAAGGCTTGCCTGTTATTATTTCAGCTTCCGGAAAGGGAGTAAATATAAAAGAAGTATCAAAACAAAAAAGAATCAGGGAAAAATATACGGGAAAAAACGGGAAATACGGGTATTGGGATATGGAAACGGTACGGCATAAGGGGTTACACAAATGAGTGAGAAGTCAGGGCAGAAGAAGCAGTATATTGTAGATACGGCACGCGGGGTTTTTGTGGAAAAAGGATATAAGAATGTGACGATGAAGGATATTGTGGATGCCTGCGGTATCAGCAGGGGCGGGCTTTACCTTTATTTTTCCAATACGCAGGAACTGTTTTTGGAAGTACTTGGGGCGGACGGGGCGGAACCGGGCGAAAACGGCGAAGTGGAAGAACTTTTCGGAGAGAATGCATTTGCGTCGGATATTCTTGCCCTGTTTTTGAAGGAACAGAAGAAAGAACTGCTGCGCCGGAAAAATAACCTTACCATGGCGGTCTATGAATATTTTTTTGCGCATAAAGTACCAAAGAAGGACAACCCGTTAAAGAAAAAGTTTGACATGGCAGTCAGGATTGTGGAGAAATTAATCGAGGCGGGCGTGGAGAACGGGGAATTTTACTGTGAGGATGCCAAAGGGGCGGCGAGGAACATCATGTATGTGCTGGAAGGTTTAAAGATTGCCTCGCAGACAAGGGGAATCACGGAGGAAACGGTAGACCGGGAAATCCTTTACATTATGCAGGGTCTGATTATAGAAACAGAGGAATAGGAAGATAGGAATTAGGAACATTATACAGTCCGGGAATCATGGATAAACAGGCAAAAGCGAAAACAATCAATGCAACCCAAAAAAACAAATAACAGCAAAGTCAGGAGGATGTGGATTCATCATGGGTAATGTGAAGCGTATTTATGTGGAAAAGAAAAAGCCTTTTGCGGTAAAGGCGCGGGAACTGAAAGAAGAAATCCAAAGTTACCTAAACATCAGGGGGGTGGAGGACGTCAGGGTATTCATCCGTTATGATGTGGAAAATGTATCGGAGGAAACGTTTGAGTTGGCATGCGGCATTGTATTTTCGGAGCCGCCGGTGGACATCCTGTACCATGAAACCATCAAGATTCCGGCAGACGGAAGGGTGTTCAGCGTGGAATTCCTGCCGGGACAGTTTGACCAAAGAGCGGATTCGGCGGTGCAGTGCGTGAAATTCTTACGGGAGGATGAACAGCCGGTCATCCGGACGGCGGTGACTTATTTGGTGACGGGTCAAATTTCCGATGCGGAATTTTTAAAGATTAAGTCGTACTGCATCAACCCGGTGGATTCCAGGGAGACGGATCTGTGCAAACCGGAGACACTGGTGACGGACTTTGAGGAACCGGCGGATGTGGCGGTGTTAAACGGTTTCCAGGACATGTCGGAAAACGGGCTGCGGGAGCTGTACGGTTCCCTTGGGCTTGCCATGACGTTTAAGGATTTTAAGCATATACAGAATTATTTCCACTCGGAGGAGCACAGGAATCCTACCATGACGGAAATCAGGGTATTGGACACTTACTGGTCCGACCATTGCCGTCATACCACGTTTTCCACGGAGCTTAAAGACGTGGAATTTGGGGAGGGTTATTACCGTTCCCCCATCGAGACAACCTACCAGAGCTATCTCGATACGAGGGAGGAAATCTTTCAGGGCAGGGAGGATAAGTTTGTCTGCCTGATGGATTTGGCGCTGATAGCGATGCGCAAACTGAAAAAAGACGGGAAACTGCAGGATATGGAGGAATCCGATGAGATTAACGCATGTTCTGTTATCGTTCCGGTGGAAATGGATTACGGCGAGGGACCGGTGACGGAAGAATGGCTGGTGTTTTTCAAAAATGAAACCCATAACCATCCTACGGAAATCGAGCCATTCGGCGGTGCAGCCACCTGTCTTGGAGGCGCTATCCGGGATCCCCTTTCCGGGCGCGGTTATGTGTATCAGGCGATGCGCGTGACCGGTGCGGCGGATCCAACGGTTCCGGTGGCGGACACTTTAAAAGGAAAATTGCCCCAAAAGAAGCTGGTGCGCGGCGCGGCGGGCGGGTATTCTTCCTATGGCAACCAGATTGGGCTTGCCACGGGGTATGTGAAAGAAATCTACCACCCGGATTATGTGGCAAAAAGAATGGAAATCGGTGCGGTGATGGGCGCGGCACCCAGAAGGAACGTGATTCGTGAAAATTCCGATCCCGGCGACATCATCATTCTTTTGGGAGGAAGGACCGGAAGGGACGGCTGCGGCGGCGCAACCGGCTCATCCAAGGTGCATACGGAGAGTTCCATCGAAACATGCGGCGCGGAAGTACAAAAGGGAAACGCTCCCACGGAGCGTAAAATCCAAAGGCTGTTCCGCAGGGAAGAAGTCAGCCTGCTCATTAAGAAATGCAACGATTTCGGTGCGGGCGGCGTATCGGTGGCAATCGGCGAGCTGGCAGCAGGGCTGACCGTGGATTTGGATAAAGTGCCGAAAAAATATGCCGGACTGGACGGGACGGAACTGGCAATTTCGGAATCCCAGGAAAGAATGGCGGTTGTGGTTGCCCCGAAGGATGTGGACGCTTTCCTGGATTATGCGGCGGAAGAAAATCTGGAAGCGGTTGCCGTTGCGGTGGTAACGGAGGAACCGAGACTTGTATTAAAATGGCGCGGAAAAGAAATCGTGAATATCAGCCGGGCATTTTTGGATACGAACGGTGCGCACCAGGAAACAAAAGTAAAAGTGGATATCCCGGAGGAAAAGGACAATTATTTCCGTAAGACGGCAGTGAAGGCCGTGGAAGACGCGCTGGAGCAAGACGACGTGAAGGCGGCATGGCTGGCTCTGTTAAGCGATTTGAACGTTTGCTCCCAAAAGGGGCTGGTGGAAATGTTCGATTCTTCCATCGGTGCGGCTTCCGTGCTGATGCCTTACGGGGGGAAGTACCAGCTCACCGAGACACAGGCGATGGTGGCAAAGCTGCCGGTCTTAAAAGGCAGAACCGATACCGTGACCATGATGGGGTATGGATTTGATCCCTACTTGTCCGCATGGAGCCCTTATCACGGCGCGATATATGCCGTAACGGAATCCATGGCAAAGATTGTGGCAAACGGCGGCGATTGTAAAAATATCCGGTTTACGTTCCAGGAATATTTCCGCAGAATGACATCGGAGCCGGAGCGCTGGAGCCAGCCTTTTGCGGCGCTGCTGGGCGCTTATGACGCACAGATTGGCTATGGTCTTGCATCCATCGGCGGAAAGGACAGTATGTCAGGGACGTTTAACGATATCGACGTACCGCCCACGCTGGTTTCCTTTGCCGTGGACGTGGCGAAGGAAAAGGATATCGTGACGCCGGAGTTAAAAGAGGCGGGAAATAAACTGGTGCAGTTTTGGTTTGCGAAAGACGAATATGACGTACCCGTTTATGAAAGCGTTTTGGAGCTGTACGGACGGATTACGCAGCTTATGAAGAAAGGCGTCATCAAGTCGGCATATGCCCTCGATGCCAAAGGAATCGCGGCGGCGGTGAGTAAGATGGCATTCGGGAACAAACTGGGCGTGAAACTGTCGGAGGAACTTCCGGCAAAAGACCTGTTTGAAAACGGCATCGGCGATATCGTGGCGGAGATTCCGGCGGACCAACTGGCGGTATTGGAAGGAACGGACGGGCTTGACGGAATCGAAAACTACCGCATCATCGGCGAAGTTACAAATGGAGTCGGAGAAAACGCCGGCTTTGCGTATAAAGACATGTTCCTGCCGATGGAGGAAGCGCTGGCGGCGTGGACTTCCAAGTTGGAGAAAGTATTCCCCACCAGGGCGGCAACCGATACCACGCCGGTGGAATCCCCGCTGTACCGGACACCGGAAGTGTATGTCTGCAAACATAAGGTGGCGCGTCCGACGGTATTCATTCCCGTATTTCCGGGAACGAACTGTGAATATGACAGTGCAATGGCATTTGAGCGTGCCGGTGCGAAAGTGGTGACAAAAGTATTTAAGAACCGGACGGCAGAAGACATCAGGGATTCGGTGGAAGTATTTGAAAAAGCCATTGACGGGGCACAGATTATCATGTTCCCCGGCGGGTTTTCCGCAGGGGATGAGCCGGATGGGAGCGCGAAGTTCTTTGCCACCGCATTCCAGAACGCGAAGATGAAGGAAGCGGTGATGCGGCTGTTGGACGAAAGGGACGGACTGGCACTTGGCATCTGCAACGGTTTCCAGGCGTTAATTAAACTGGGGCTGGTACCCCACGGGGAAATCACGGGACAGAACGGGGATTCCCCGACGCTGACATTTAATACGATTAACCGCCATATTTCGAAGATGGTGTATACCAGGGTGGTTTCGGACAAATCGCCGTGGTTAAGGGAAGCCGAAGTGGGAAGAACTTATGTGACGCCTGCATCTCACGGGGAAGGGCGCTTTGTGGCGCCGAAGGAATGGGTGGACCGGCTGTTTGCGGACGGACAGGTGGCAACCCAGTACGCGGATGCGGACGGCAGGGTATCCATGGACGAAGAATGGAACGTAAACGGATCTTATGCGGCCATCGAGGGAATTACTTCAAAAGACGGAAGGTGTTTCGGGAAGATGGCGCATGTGGAACGCCGCGGCCGTTCTGTGGCAAGGAATATTTACGGGGAACAGGATTTGAAGATATTTGAATCCGGTGTCCATTATTTTACGGAATAACAGGGAGCGTGTCAGGAAAAGGACCGGCAGGAATTTTTCTGACACGTTTTGGTGTGTTTTTAAGGAAGGAATAATAAGGTGGGAATGAAAAATTTGGAAGGGAAGAAGGAATGGTTCCATGCATTCTTTGTGGATTACCTGATTTTGTTTCTTACATGGAGCGGTATGTTCCAACGGAGTTTTAATTGTGATACGTTATTTCATTTGATGCGCCCGGAAACGGATATCATCGGAAGATGCGAAGGGGGAAGGTATCTTTCCGCTCTGATGGATTATATACTCTACCAATTCGGACGGACGACGGCGGACCATACCGGGTTAACGGTATTTGCGGCGGTATTTCTGCTTGCCGTGTCCGTATGGCTGGTGCAGTGGAGTTTCCGGGGGGAAATAAGCTGCGGCACCCTTTACGGGAAGGCTGCGTATTATACAATTACTGCGCTGATGTTCTGCAATGTGTTGTTTTCCGAGTCTTTGATGTTCGGGGAATGTGCGTTGATGTTCGGGCTGGCTTACCTGTTTGCATCCGTGGGGATTTGGCTTTTCACGAAAGGGAATTATATAGCTGCCTTTTTCCTGTTCCTCTGTTCCGCCATGGAATACCAGGTCGGGGTGGTGTATGCGGCAATGATACTGTCCGTGTGGATATTCCTGCACAACCATTACCGGATAACGCTCCGGACGGTCATACAGGAATTGGTTTGCGGCTGTATCACATTTGGCGCCGGGGTGTTGGATATGATGAGTATATCCGTGCTGGTGGAAACAGGGGTTTTGGAAAAAGCGGAGAAGGGTGCCGGGATTGGTGACATTGCAGGGAAAATCGGAATATGTGCGGAGAACTTCGTCAGCCTGTTGACGGACTGCAGGGGGCTTCTGCCAAAGGTGTGGATGCCGTTGTTCCTCCTTCTTTTTGCCTGTGGAATGGTATTGCGGAAGTTCTTAAAGGAAAAAAACGGGATGGCGGCGCTTTATTTTCTTTTGCTGTCAGCGGCCCTGACGATGATGATTTACGTACTGCCCATGGCGCAGATTAGCTGTATGGCGTATCCGCGCCTGGTTTGGGTGTTTTACGTCATGCAGTCCATGCTGCTGCTGGTCGCTCTGCGCTGCACGGGGGAGCGGGGAAAGGCGGTGATGTGTTACGTATGCTGCGGTTATCTTGCGGTACAGGTCATGTTCTGCCATATCATCGTGACAAACCATATGACCAGCAATACCCTGGACAAGACTTATGTGGCGATGTTCTGCAGACAGGTGGAAAAATACGAAGCGCAGACGGGAATACGGGTGGAAAAGCTGGCGGTGGCAAATGATACGGACTGTCCGCGCGGTTATCTTAACGTATCTTATAAGACGGACCAGATTAACGAACGCGCTTTGGGTATCGTGACGAATACGCTGGTAAACGCGGTGAGCGGAAGGAAATTTGAAAAAGTTCCCATGGACGGGGAAGTATTCCGGACTTATTTTGAAGGGAAGAACTGGGACTGGTTTGATGCGGAGGAACAGATTGTCATTTTGGGGGATACGGCTTATTGGGTGATTTTTGTAACAGTTCAGCCTTCCGGCTGAACGGAATTAAAAAGTTGTTGTAAAA
>CAJUMD010000120.1:2058-9870 GCA_910587275.1 uncultured Kineothrix sp. | reverse complement strand
CTCCTGTTAAGGCATTTTCAACCGCTTTCTTTATGACAGTGCTTGAATTTGTCGCCCCCGATACTGCGTCAACATCTATTTTCTGTTCTCCAATGATTCTGTCAACAACAACTTCTGCGTGGCTTCCACGCCCGTTTTTATGCTCCAGAATATCAATGTTTGTAATCACTCCGTTTTGAACCGTTACTTCCACTTTGGCATAAACAAAATCCACGTCATATTCTCCGGCATAAACTCCATCGGGAACATTGGAAATATCTAAATTACTAAACGTTGTTTCTTTTACTGACCTTTTATAATCTTCCACACTTTTCAGATAAACCGCCGTAAAAATCAGAACAATAAGGAAAAGAAAAATTGCTGTAAACGACAGGATTCTTTTTCGGGATAATTTCATTTCAGACACCTCTCAATCTTTTTCATTATTCGCTTAGAGAGTTCTTTCTTATTCTTTGCATTTGCACATACCACTTTTCCCGCCGATTTCATGCCTGCGGTCTTGAAAAATTCGTCCACACTGCGGATTGCCCCTCTGCTTTGTCCGAATATCCACGAAAAAGGCGCGGGAGTATTGCAGGAAGTCAAAATCATATATTGCTTCCCCCATAAACGTGGTTTTGGAAATGTGTCTGTTTCTTCCATAGCCGTTCCCAACAATCGGTCAAATAAGTTTTTGACAGACGCCGGAACGTTCGCCCAATAGACAGGGGCGGCAAGGATAACAAGCTGACTCTTATGTAATAGTGGGGCGATTTCCTGTATATCATCTCTTTGGACGCAAATATGCGTATCCATACAAATCCGGCAACCTGTGCAGAAAGAAAGTTCCTTTTCATACAGATTGATTTTTGTTACAGCATAACCCGCCTGTTCAGCTTTATGAACTGCCAAATTCAGCATGGCTGCTGTCGTCCCATTTATATGAGGACTGCCTAAAATGGCAAGCACATTTTTTTCACTCATAAACCTCAACCTCTCTCCTTTATCGCAATCGAATGATAAACAAGGGAAAAGCCATATTCCAAAAACTTTTCTTTTGATAAACCCATTGACTTTTTAATATATTCTTCTTTGTTAGCGGCAAGCTGAATGATTCCGGAAATCATACCCCAAAAATTAAATATGGCAGGCATAATTTCCAAATCACCTCGTAAATCCCCCTTTTCCATGCCGGATAACAAAAAGTTTTTTATCTTTTCATTTATTTCTTCCCCAATTTGATAAGTTTCCTTTTCTTCCGGCAGATAGTCTTTGCTCTCAAAATCAATGTTGATTTTATCCAATACCATTTTGAAATAAAAAGGAAATTCCTCTTGATACTGCACCAGTCCGCGGCAGATAAAATCATATCTTGCCTTCGTGGTTTCATGCTGTATCAGAGCAGAAGATATATAGTCATAAAGTTTTTTCATACTGTTCAATACCAAAATGCCGACTATCTCCTCTTTATTTTCAAAATATACATATAATGTTGCCTTGCTGTAACCGGCGGCTTTCGCTATATCGTCCATAGAAGTCGCGGCAATTCCCCTTTCCATAAATAAAGCAGATGCCGCAGACACTATGTTTTCCCGGTGTACACTTCTAGGCTCTTTCTTTCTCCGTCCCATATGTTCCTCCTTGCAATAATTAAACTTATAGTTTAATTATATAGAGAATATTTTCTCTTGTCAATGAGGTTTAGGGATAAATGTATTATGGCAACTTGTAAATCCCTATCTGTACCGGAAATTTTATCATTTTATTTGGCATTTCTGAAACTTCCCCGTATTAAGAGACAACTTAAACTTGCCTAAACTGTACCCATGAAAAAGAAAAAGACACCGACGGTATCCAATACCGCCAAATGCCTTTATTTCTGTGGTTTTCCCGATAGTCATAAACCGCCCTCTGGGAACAATAAGAAATACCGTTCAGGCTGTCTGTTACAACCGCAGGCAGTCTCCCGATTTAACTGGAATACGTCTCCAAAAAGTTATAAAGCTCCTCCTCCGAGGCAATATACTTATTCCTGATAATCTCCTGCTTTAACCCGTCCGGGAGGGAATCCAGGGAAATATTGGTATTCATATAGACCGTCTGCAGGTCGTCGCAGTAAACCACCACATAATTCTTCTCGTTCACCAGATAAAAACTGGTAAACACTTCCCGAAACATATAATTTTTGCGCACCACCACCCGCGCCTTGGAAAACGAAACCACTTCCACGCTCACGAAACCAAGCTCCTGGTCCTTTAAGGATGGGGACTGCTGGTACAGTTCCATTTCCCGCACAAAACTCGTCCGGTCCATGCCAATGTACATATCCGGTACCTTCCATTTCGTTTCCACGGACGTATTCTTTCGGATATCCACTTCCTGTATGATGTACTGGGTATCGGCACAGATTACCTGTTCTTCCTCAGCGGCTGCGGCTATAACTTGCGGCTGCGGCTCTGCCGGCGTTTCCGGTTCAATCGGCTCTTTTACCTGTGTCTGTGCCTGCTCCTGTACCTGGACGGACGGATACTTTCCCGGATAAAATTCCTCCTGCAGTTTCATATGGGAATAAAAACCAAGCGAATACATTCCCACCGGTATAATAAAAAAAATGCTGATACGTTTCGCAACTTTCATGGATCGTTCTCCTTTTAAAAGATTACAGTCAGTATCCGCATTTTTCCCTTATTTATACGTTTTTATACAGAAATGGCTTTTTACGCATTCCACGGCGCGTGAAAATATGGTTTAAACCATGTGCGTCCGCTCCCACAGCCGCAACAGGAAACCGCCTCCCGGCATTTCCCTGAGTTCCTCCTCCTTCACCGCCTTAAACAAAAACAGCAGACCGTTATAAACCGCAAGGCACACCGCAAGGCACACCACAAACGTAACCACATTCCCCGCCACACCAAGCAGCAGCCGGCAGATTAGCAGGGCAAGCAGCCCCGACACGCCCGCCGATGCTGCCGGGATGGCAAAGAAACGTAGCCAATCCGGGCTGTACCGCAGATAACCCGACACCCCGATGAAACCTGCCACACAGACCGTCAGCCAGAAAACCACCGTACCGCAGACCGCCGCATGGATGCCCATATCCGTAACGGTCACAAGCAGAAGAAGCGCCGCCAAATGAAGCAAAAACGCAGCAAGCCCGCCGAAAATTACCGTTCTTTGTTTCCTCGTCCGCTGCAGGATATTCATGAACAGATGGGCAAACGGGAACAAAACCACCACGGCAGAACCCGTCCGGATTAACGAAACTGCCGTTTCCTTGTCCCCGGTAAACAGGATTCCCACCAACGGCTCCGCCAGCACCGCCAGCCACACGGCACAGGGAATCGTAAGGATGGCAAGGAAATGCATCAGATTCCCGAACCGGAACTGCGCTTCCCTTCCCTCCTGTTTTTCCTGTAACTGCACGATTTTCGGCACCACGGATGCCGCCAAAAAGGCGCACAGTACCGCGGCAATTCCGACCACCGTAGTGTATTTCCCATAATATATGCCCCAGTGTGCCACCCGGATACTGCCTTTTTCCTTCCGGTTCATGGCATAATTAAAAATCCGCTGGTCGATGACATAATTCATGTTGTACAGCAGGGCACAAAGCAGATACGGCAGCGCAGTCTGGAAAAAAACAAGGAAAATCTGCACGCCGGACTCCGCATACTTGGACGAGTCACGCTCAAGCTGCTGCTTAAAGGTTTTCGCATAGACCATGCGCATAAGCACCATGTGAAGAAGCCCGAAACCGCACGCAACCGTCAATCCAAGCGCTGCCCCCATGGCACCGTAAGCCGGTGCAAATTCCTGCGTCTTCCTTAAGGCTGCCACTTTCTCCCCGTAGGCATAAAAAGCGGAGCATAAAAACAGGCACGCCCCAAACTGTATGATTTTCTCCACCAGCTTGGAATGCACCGTGGGAACCATCGTCCCCATGCCCTGGAAGTACCCCCGCATCACACCCATCACTGCCGCAAGCAAAACGGCTGGCGCTGCTGCCATCACCGCAAGGTACGCCCTCGGCTCCAGCAGCAGGATTGCTGCGGTTTGCTCCGAAAAAACAAGCATTCCCGCCGCCAAAAGCGCACCGGCCGCCACGGTAACAATCATCACATTGCGGTACACCCGTCTGGCGCTTTTATACATGTCCCTTCTTGCCCTGTACTTCATCTGTACCGCCAGCGCTTTGGAAAATCCGTAAGAAAATACGATGCTGGTTACCATAAACAACTCCATGGCGCCGGCAAAAAAACCGATGCCCGTATCCCCCATCATACGGCTTAACGGAATGCGCAGCACAAAACCGATGAAATACGTCACCAGCCCCACATTCACCATCCATTCCCGCCGTTTTCCCCTGCCGCCGCTCTTTGCACTGCTTCTGATACTGTTTCTGCCACTTCCGCTGTTATTGCTGTTTTTTGCTTTTGTTTCCTGCCTCATGTCATCCCTGTTCCTTTTGTTTTTTGGTTATCCGTTATCCCTCGTAATTCCCAGCGATTCCAGTATCTTTTCCTGCTTTTTATCCATGACCGCCGCTTCCGTCTCCTCCATATGGTCATAGCCGCACAAATGGAGCATACTGTGGGCAATCAGGAACGCAAATTCCCTCTTTTCACTATGCCCGTAACGCAATGCCTGTTCCCGCACCTTCTCCAACGACAGAACAATATCCCCAAGCAGCAGTTCCCCGCTGTCCGGATCAAAACAGTCTGCCTGCTCCTCCTCCGCAAACCCAAAATCCGCCGGTTTCCCGTATTCCAGGTTCGGAAAGGACAGCACGTCCGTTTCCCGGTCCGTTTCCCGATACTGTCTGTTGTATTCCCGTATCTGTGCATTATCCGTCAACAGGACGTTCACCACGGCATCATAGGGACACTGTTCACTCTCAAGAACCGCTTCCATGACCTGCGCTGCCGTCTCCTCCAAAGAAAAAGGATAAACCGTAGTTGCTTCTTTCTCCACCCTTTCGGAATATTCCACATAACAAGTCATGACCGTCTTCTCTCCCTGCCGTTTTTCCCTTTTGCCTGTCTGCGCACATCCGTTTTTTCAAAATCCTCGTACGCCTTGACAATCTTCTGCACCAACGGATGCCGTACCACATCCTTGCTGGTCAGCTTACAGAATGCGATATCGTCGATTTTGCCAAGCACCCTTACCGCCACGTCCAGCCCCGACACGGCGCCGGGCGCCAAATCCTTCTGCGAGACGTCGCCGGTAATGACCACCTTGGAACCGAACCCGATACGGGTTAAAAACATCTTCATCTGCGCCGGCGTGGTATTCTGCGCTTCGTCCAGGATAATATAAGCATTGTCCAGCGTCCGGCCGCGCATATAGGCAAGGGGCGCCACCTCAATCAGCCCCCGCTCCATATTTTTGGCAAATCCTTCCGCCCCCATAAGCTGGTACAGCGCATCGTACAAAGGACGCAGGTACGGGTCCACCTTGCTTTGCAGGTCTCCGGGCAGAAACCCCAGTTTTTCTCCCGCTTCGATGGCAGGACGCGTCAGTATGATGCGTTCCACTTCCTCCCTCTTAAATGCCGTTACCGCCATTGCCATCGCCAAATACGTTTTCCCCGTCCCTGCAGGTCCCAGACCGAACACAATCATTTTATCCCGGATGGCATCCACATACTGCTTCTGCCCCAAAGTCTTTGGTTTTACCGGCTTCCCACTTACGGTATGGCAAATGCAGTCGCTGTCTATTTCTATGAGTATATCTTCCTTATTGTTTATTCCCGCTTCCATTTCCACTGCTATCGCGTAATCCACGTTCTGCTCCTGGATTACATTTCCTCTCTCTGATAACCCTACCAGTTGCTTTACGGTATGCTCCGCCCGCTTCACCGCAGTCCGGCTCCCCGTAATCTTGATTTCCCCGTTCCGGTCTACTACCGTCACACCGAAACTCCGTTCGATTTTCTTTAAAAAAGAATCGTATTGCCCAAATACATTCTGCATATGTTCCGTCGGAACATGAATCTGCTGCTCCGTCAATTCCATAAACACTCCATTCTTTTTCTTCCCGCCAACCGTAACCCGACGTCTCGTCCATCCGGCGGCTTTGGTACCGGACACATGCTTATTCCCCTGCTGCCTGTACGCCCGTTTCCATCCCGCCTTCTTCCGGCGCCGGTTCATCCTTCTCCTGCGGCACAATCGGGATGTTCTTTCCCGTCTGTTCCACAATCTGCAGTTCCATATCCATCAGCCACTTTTTATTTTTGCTGTTCCTTGTTATTGTAACATTTTTTTTCATTATTTGTACCCCTTTTTCTTCCAAACCGGCTATAAATTTTATTAATTTTTCAGAAAATATGGTTTTTACTTCTTCTTTTGTGTATATATTGTCCGTCAGCACGTATTCCCGGTTCACACTGCTGCCGTAATAAACGGGCAGGTAAAAATTATCCAGCAGCTTTACCTGCTTTTTATCCGTCACCCTGTCATAATTCCCGTACTGTACCTTTCCGAGCCGCAGGGCAAATTCCTTTTCCATCACACCAACCAGCCATTCCTTTTTTTCCTCCCCGGTATACTCCTTCTTTTCATAAGTAAAGGGGAGTTCTTCCGTCCGGTGCAGGGTGCGGCTGATGAACACATCCGCATCCGCGTCATAATACTGGTATTTTTTCACGGTGGCATCCTCATTATACACCGGCACGCTTCCCGATACCAGCACATCCCCTTTTTTCACTTCCGCCCCCACCGCCACCTGCGGCACGCCCGCTCTCGTGACCATGCTGACAATCTGTCCATCTTCTTCCGCAACCAAATCAGAGCCATACGTATTTCCGAAACCGGCATCCCCTTCCCCGCCGTCCTTCTCCGTTGCCACCTCGTTCTCCTTAATCTGTATTTCCAGCCTCGTCCCGTCGATTTTGGCCGAAGTCCACGTCACAATACCGAAATCCTGACGGATTTTCTTCTCCAATTCCTCAATATTGACATCTTCCCGCTTCATTCCCACATAAATCCCGTTCTGCTCCAGGAAATCCATGAAAATATCCTCGGAAACCGAATAATTCCCATGGACTTCCACCGACCAGATAAACGTGGACATCCATATCCAAAATGCAAGACTCCCCAAAAGCCCAAACAGGAAAATCTTCCTGCGCCTGACCCTTGGCACGAAAAAAGGCAGTCCACAGCGCTTCTGTATGGCTACCTTTGTCCCTGTTTTCCTTACGATTCCCTTTAACCGGTAAAATCCCTCCACCGTAATGCACATGGTATAATATTCCCCGCAGTTGCGGATATCCCATAGAAAGATATCGTGGTTGCTGCAAAGATTCATAAACCGCTCCGGCGAATACCCCCACACGCGGATGCAGACATAGCCTTTCAGGTACTGTATAAACTGAAGCATGGCGATTCCCCCGTTTCTTTTTCCCGCAATTTCCAAACACGCCCTAGTGATAGCGGATGCATTCGATGCACCCGCTGATTTTCATGTCCTCATTGGTATAATAATCAATGGTCATCCGCTTGCCGCTTATACTGATTTGGCAGGTTTTTCCCTGCAGCACGATACATTCCGGGGAATATTCCAAAATCCCCCTGTAATTTTCCACAAAGGCATCCGCGTTCCCCGTTACCGTCACGATGGAAGCCCCCAACATGGAGTCCTTGGGAAGTTTTAATGATTCCACTATGATTTCTTTTTGTCGTTCCAGTCTCTGCCTGCCGGTCTGTCTGCCGGTCTTTTTTCTTGCTCTCATCATGGAACAATATATGCGCCGTATACTTATTCTATGACAGCCTTAATCAGGGGCCTTTTTGCCACCGGTTCCGGGGAAAACGCATAACTGTCCGTAAA
>CAJUMD010000120.1:0-2048 GCA_910587275.1 uncultured Kineothrix sp. | reverse complement strand
TAAAGCGCTTTGCCGCCGCTTTCATTTTCTCCCTGTCATTGCCGTGAATCACTGCCAGCGCCTCTCCTTTTTCCACGTAATCCCCCACTTTTTTCCTTAAGAGCAGTCCCACGGACAAGTCGATGGGGCTTTCCTTCGTTTCCCTGCCGCCGCCAAGCATCAGGGAACAGACGCCAATCTCATCACAGACAATCCGCTCCACATAACCCGCCTGCGGGGAAGAGATTTCCTCCCGGTATGCTGCCTGCGGCAGAAGCTCCGTATGATACACCGCCTCCCGGTCGCCGCCCTGGGCTTCCACAAACTCCGCCAGCTTATGCAGCGCGCTTCCGTCCGCAATAACCTGCCGCAGCTTTTCCTCCGCTTCTGCCGCACTTTCCGCCATTCCCCCCGCCACTACCATACGGGAACCGAGAGTCAGGCACAGTTTTACAAAATCCTCCGGTCCTTCCCCCCTTAACGTATCGATGGCTTCTTTTACTTCAAGGGCATTGCCCACCGCATACCCCAAAGGTTCATCCATGTCGGAAATCACCGCCGCCGTCTTCCTGCCCGCATTTTTTCCCAGCTTCACCATTTCCTCCGCCAGGGCGCGGGCATCCTTTTCGGCTTTCATAAAGGCGCCGCTTCCCGTTTTCACGTCCAGGACGATGGCATCCGCCCCGGAAGCCAGTTTTTTGCTCATGATGGAACTGGCAATCAGGGACATATTATCCACCGTCGCCGTTACGTCCCGCAGCGCATACAGTTTCTTGTCCGCAGGGGCAAGGTCCGCCGTCTGTCCCATTATGGCGATACCAATGCGGTTTACGTTTTCCATAAATGTTTTTTCGGAAATTCCCGTGGTAAATCCCGGAAAGCTCTCCAGTTTATCGATAGTTCCTCCCGTATGCCCAAGCCCCCTGCCGCTCATTTTTGCTACCTTAATGCCACATGCCGCCACCATGGGGGCAAGCGCCAGGGAGGTCTTGTCCCCCACTCCTCCCGTGCTGTGCTTGTCCACCTTCACCCCCTGTATCCCGGACAAATCCAGCATATCCCCGCTGTGCGCCATCGCCATGGTCAGGTGCAGGGTTTCCTCCCCGTCCATCCCGGTGAAGTAGACCGCCATCATCATCGCCGCCATCTGGTAATCCGGGATTTCCCCTGCGGTAAACCCTTCCACCATGTATTTGATTTCTTCTCCCGACAACTTTCCGCCGTTCCTTTTTTTCATAATCAGGTCATACATCCTCATAGCAAACATCTCCTTCCTGCTCTTTCCCTATTCTCCACCTGTTTTCCTTTTCCGCATCCCACTGCCAAAATACGCAATCCCAAATACGGCATATGCCACCGCAATTCCCATAACCGTCCCTGCAATCACATCCGTGGGCCAGTGCACGAACAGGTACAGCCGCGAGAAAGCGATGAAAGCCGCCAGCGTATACGCTGCAGCCCCAAACCTCCTGTCCGTCAGCCATAGCGCCGCCGCACCCGCAAAGCCCACCATGGAATGTGCCGACGGAAAGGAAAAGTCCCCCGGTTCCCTTACCAAAAGCGGCACCTCCGGGTACATCCAGCAGGGGCGGGAACGCTGCACCAGATTTTTCAGGCATACATTTCCAATGAGAAAGCTGGCAAGCAGACAAAGCAGAAGCAACACCCCCTGCCTGCGGTATTTTTTGGAACATGCCAAAAGCACCCCTATTGAAATCCAAAAAATCCCCCCGTCCCCAAGCATGGTAATATGTGCAAAAACAAAATCCAAAACCGGTGTATGTAATTCCTGCAATGCCATTAAAATACGGATTTCTACCATTCCTTTTTCAGTTCCCCTTCCCGGATGCCGTAAGCAAGAAGAAACTGCCTGATATCCTCCTCACTGCGGATGAACATCAATTCCTCAAACTTTCCGGTCGCCGCATCCTTAAATCCCGCCACCTTCTCCCCCGTGCAAATGCTGGCACGGATTACGGGGATTTTTCCTGTTTTATCATATGCCTGTGCCATGGATTTTTTGCTTTTCCAAAAAAACATATCCTGCCTCCAATCTGCAACAATATCAA
>CAJUMD010000119.1 GCA_910587275.1 uncultured Kineothrix sp. | reverse complement strand
TTTTACAACAACTTTTTAATTCCGTTCAGCCGGAAGGCTGAACTGTTACAAAAATTTTTTTCGAGCAGTTGATTTGAAAAAGGGTAACTTTAATAAACCCAATTGTTATGGGATTTTTAAAAATTTGATCCAGGTTCCCATCATGCAGCGGCGTTCATAGTTCCAGGGTGTTCTGCAGCGTACCGTTTGCAGTGTTCCTCCGGTGTGATGAGTTCAAAAAGCTTATTATCCCGGAGCATAGCGAAAATGGTGTTACAGATTTTGTGCATGACAGCCCCTACGGCAACAATCTTTTTCTTGCCAGCACATTTGCGGATGTAATAATCGTAAATGACCGGGTTTACGGGCGCATTTGCTGCTTTGCCCACTTTCAGGTTGTTGATGGCGGCCATATGCAGGATACGTCTGGCAAGGCTGGAGCCCCGCTTGGACATGTGGACCCTGTCCCCATGGAACTTGCCGGAATCATTTACACCAGGATCCATCCCAAAGTAAGCATAGAGTTTCTTAGGTGAGGAAAACAGGTCAAAGGAACCCATTTCCGCAATCAGGACGACCGCACTCAGAAAGCCTACACCCGGCAGGGTCTGGAGAAGGGAGACACGGTCACGGACCAGCGTTCCTTCCAGCCTGCCGACAGCCTTATGCAGTTCTTCGAGCATGCTGTCCAGATGCGCCTGGTATTCCCGGTAGAGTTTTATATACAGCCGGATCCGGAGGGCGTTGCTGTGAAGGGCACGCCCGAAAACGACAGCGTCTTCTGCGGCGGCGTACAGGGCATCATATTTTGCCAGGGCATACTTTTCCCCAAAGCGTGCTGTGGAACGGATCATTCCCACTACCAGTTCCTTTGGTGCGGCAAGAAGATCCTGCGCAAGGGGATATGCGTCCAGAAGTTTTAAGGAAGTCTGGGTGGTGACCTTGCTGAACACCTTCCGGTATGCGGGGAAAGATACTTTCAGTTCCGCCGTGAGCTTCAGGACAACAGCGGACTGCAGGTCTTTGAAGTAATAGTAGTCCCGTACCAGGTTGCGTAGGTCAATGACCTCATTATCGGGGATGATGGAAGTCTTCAGATTCCTCTAAAGGTTTGTATTTTAGCAGGAATTTCCATCTGCTAAAATTGCAACATATGCGGCTGGCTCATTTGTGGTGAATGGAAACTAATCTGATATTCCGTTATATCCGAAAGTTTGAGGTCGGGAATCAGATAGCTGCCTTCCCAATGGTAAGTAATCTCCATATACAACCGCCTTTCTTTGTGCTAAACTGTTTACAGATACGAATAAAAGGATTATCACCTTCTTCCTTTACCACAACATTTGTTCTCTTGATTTGTAGACATTAAACTGATTATTACATTGCGGGCTGCAAAATTCATTTCCTTTCCGGCTTGCGACAAATGCTTTTTCCTATATTCATAGCTGCTGTACCGAATCTACGGCGCACTGGTATGTTCAAATATATTCTTCATAAAAATCCTCATTTCTAAGAATCTTGCATAGCTGGAAGAGTGATGCCCCGTTGCTTGCAGCGGGGTTGTTGACTATAAGATGATTAGGGAACAGCAGGGAAAATAACGTTGATTTAAAACCGATGAAGCGGAATCCAACAATCCGCTTGACCTGTTATGGCAACCATGTTATAATAACTGTCATGGAAGCATAGCTCAGCCGGGATGAGCGTTCGCCTCACACGCGAGAGGTCATGGGTTCGAGCCCCATTGCTTCCATCTTTTTATGCCCCGCTGCGTTTGCAGCGGGGTTTTTGGCTGTTGCGCCGGCTTCCATAAAAAGGTATAATAAACCAAAGAAAAGGGCAGGAGGAAAGCAGGATGAAAATTGGAGGTTTGGAGGCGGGCGGAACAAAAATGGTTTGTGCGGTAGGGGATGAAATGGGGAATATCATGGATAAGACGGTGATTCCGACAGGGACACCGGAAGATACCGTGCCGCAGATTACCGGTTTTTTCAGGGGAAAAGGCATCGAAGCCATGGGAATCGGCTGTTTCGGTCCGGTGGACTTAAACAGGAAATCAACCACTTACGGATATATTACGCAGACACCGAAACTGCCTTGGGTCAATTACGACATGGCGGGAACGGTGAAAAGGGAGCTGGGAGTGCCGGTGGGCTTTGATACGGACGTAAACGGTGCGGTACTTGGGGAAGTTGCCTGGGGTGCCGCAAAAGGGCTGGAGAATGCCATATACATGACCGTCGGTACGGGAATCGGCGTGGGAGTGTATTTGGAAAAGAAGCTGCTTCACGGGCTGATGCACCCGGAAGCGGGTCATATGCTCTTAGGCAGACACCCGGAGGATTCCTATAAAGGACGCTGCCCGTACCATGATAACTGTGCAGAAGGGCTGGCTGCCGGACCGGCGGTGGAGGAACGCTGGGGGAAAAAGGCAGTAGAACTGGCGGATCGGGAAGAAGTATGGGAGTTGGAAGCCTACTATCTTGCACAGGCGGTTGCCAACTATATTTTGGCTTATTCCCCGGAGAAAATCATATTGGGCGGCGGAATCATGCATCAGGAAAAGCTGTACGGTATGGTGCGGGCAAAAACAAAGGAGCTGTTAAACGGATATATCCCGAAACGGGAAATCCTGGACGGGATGGAGGACTATATCGTGGCTCCTGCACTGGGGGACGAGGCAGGCATTAAGGGCGCGTTATGCCTTGGGGCGATGGCAGGAAAGGAATCGGAATAAAAGGTAAACAGCGGATAAAGGAAAGAGCCGTCCGGCAATTTTGTTTTTCCCCAGTGGCAGATATCCAAATCGGGGAAGAACAAAATGCCGTCCGGCTCTTTCCGTATTCCCGCGGGCAATGAGTCAAGCAGCGGTTGCCGCGGGGTATTAAGTCCGGCGCAGACCGTTACTGTGCAGGCGCTTCCGGCGGAGGCGTTGTCTCCGGTGCGGGCTGCCCTTCCTGCTGCGCTTCCATTGCCGCCTGCTGCTGTGCCAAAATGTCGCGCTGGATGATTTCGTTGCGCTGTACTTCCACGGCGGCTTCCCAGCCGGGCGTGGACATAAATTCCGCCGTGTGCGGACAGGAATTTGTCTGGTTGACCGGAAGGGGAACGGTGGATACCGTGCCGTCCGGGTTTACCACCTGTGTGGTGGCGGTAGAAGATCCGCTTTGCAGCGAGGCATCCTCAATCGGGAGCAGTTCCAGTACGCCTTCTATCTTAAACGGGCAGAATTCCGTTGCCGGTAAGCCGCAGTACTGGCAGATGGCGCCCTGGTAATGCACATCGCAGCTTTCCGTGGGCGTTACGCCGTCGGCAAAATATTCCGTGTTCAGCGTACCGTCGCAAAGACCCGGTATGGGCAGCTTGCCTGACTTGGCGCATACCGTGGCAGTGACGATGCCTGCCGGAACGGAAAACGGCTCATTGGGCAGCTCCGCATGGATTTGTGACATGACTGCCCGCCACAATTTCTTCGCAAGGTTCTTTTCATCGCCGGTCAGGTTGGCATTGTTGTCGTAGCCTGCCCAAACGGTGGCCGTATAATAAGGGGTGTATCCCGCAAACCATACGTCGTTATATTTGGAGGTGGTTCCCGTCTTTCCGGCGATTGCCATGCCGCCGAAATTAACGGAGCCGCCGGTACCTTTCGTGACAACGTCTACCATGGCATCGGTCAGCAGGAACGCGGTAGTTTCCTTGATGACCTGTTTGGTTTCCGGCATCGTATTGTCGAGGATGACATTGCCGTCGTGGTCCACCACCGTATTGTACAGTTTCGGCTTGATATAGGTGCCGTGGTTGGCAATGGTGGCGTAACCCGCGTTCAGCTCCTCGTTGGTGACACCGTCCGTGATGCCGCCAAGGGCCAGGGACTGTTGGATGTCGCTGTATATTTTCCCGTTGATTTCCTTGGATTCCACCAAAGTGGTGAAACCGAATTCCTGTAAATAGTCAAAACCGAGCCTTGGGGTAATCTGTGTCAGCGTCTTTACCGCCACAATGTTTAACGAGTCCTGGATTCCAAGACGCAGGGAACAGAGCCCGCGGTAGGCTTCGCCGTACCAGTTGCGGACGGGCGTGCCGCCGGCATAATGGAAGGGGGCGTCGTTCTGCACCGTGGCAAGGGTCAGTCCCGCGTTGTCAAGTGCGGGGGCGTAGGTGGAGAGTACCTTGAACGTGGAACCGGGCTGGCGGACCGTATCCGTGGCACGGTTTAAGGTACGGCTACCCTCCTTGGCACCGCGGCCGCCCACCATGGCAACGACCGCACCGGTGCTTTGGTCTTCCACCATAAGGGAAACCTGGGGCTGTGGCGTAAGGGTGATTTTCTCTCCGTGTACCTTGTCCCCGCTGCCCATGACGGCAAGTTTATAATTCGCGATGGCTTCCTCCGCTTCCTCCTTAGAAGTGTAGAGCAGGTTAAAATTGCGGTCCTGTTCCTTATAATAGCTTTGGTACATTTCCGTACTGTGGTTTTCCAAATCCCCGTTCGGCTTCTCAATGGTCAATTCGTAGTTTAACTGCCATTTCACGTTTGCGGGGTAATTTTCCTCATTGCTGAATACTTCATCGCAGATTGCCTGAATGGCAGGGTCCTGCGTGGAGTATATTTTTAAGCCGCCGGTGTAGAGCAGGGTATATGCCTGTGTTTCGTTATAACCTGCGGCAACCAGATCTTCCAGTACATCGTCGGTCAGGGCATCCACAAAGTATGTATTGATGGAAGTCTCCTCAACCTTTTCGTTCGTGATTTGGATGCGGGAATATACGTCGTCCCCCATGGCGGCATCGTATTCCGCCTGTGTGATGTACTCCTGTTCCAGCATGTTATTCAGGACTTTTTCCCGCCTTTTTGCGTTGTCTTCCGGGTGGGAAATAGGATTGAGGCGGGACGGGTTCTGCGTGATGCTGGCAATGACCGCACATTCGGAAAGGGTAAGTTCGCTGACCGATTTGTTGAAATAACGCTGTGAGGCAGCCTGTACCCCTAACGTATTCTGTCCGAGATTGATGGAGTTCATGTAATTTAAGAGAATCTCGTCCTTGGTGGAAGTTTTTTCCAGTTCAAGGGCAAGGTACTGCTCCTGGATTTTACGCTCGATTTTGTCCATGTTCAGACCGCGTTCCTCTTTCGTCCAGTCGGTAAATACATTATTTTTTAACAACTGCTGTGTGATGGTACTTGCACCTTCCGAAAAATGTCCGCTGGTAATGCCTCTAATACCGGCACGGATGATACCTTTGATGTCGATGCCGTTGTGCTCATAAAAACGTTCGTCCTCGATGGCGACAAACGCATGGGCAAGGTTTTCGGGTATCATATCCATGGTAACCGGGATACGGTTGGAATTTTCAGCGATCAGTTTTGCCGTCTGGTTGCCGTCGATGTCGTAGACAAAAGTGGAAAATCCGGTAGGCTGTACGTTGATGTTGCCGATTTCCGGCGCGGTATCGATGATGCCCCGGAATACGCCGAAGCCTACGCTTGCCCCCAGGATGCCGACTGCCACAATGCCTGCCAGCATGACGTTAAAAAAGGTAAGTGCAAATTTCTTCCCCCACTTCTCAGATTTAGAATGGAGCGCCCGTTGTTTGCGGCGGACTCCTTTTTTTCCGTAGTTCATGAATTGTCCTCCTTGAAGTGTGCATAATAAGCACAACTAACATTACGATTATAACAAACAATGGATGGAAAAAAAAGTTTTTTCATGAAAATCTTACTTTATATTAAGAAATTATTTACAATTCGGTACACTTTTATTCCCATTTATGCTAAAATATTATGGAACTGCGGGCTTAAGAGACCAAGAGGACGGTTTTTATGTCCGGCGGAATGGATTGGGGCGGTAAAAGGATGGCGGGACAGGAACAGGCATTTTTGCCATATAAAATGTTAAAAAGGGGCGGCAGCGGGGAAATTGTGGAGAAGAAATCCCGCTTTATCGCAACGCTTTCCCCCGTTTCCTCGGAGGAGGAAGCGGCGGCTTTCATAGATGCCATGAAAAAGAAGTATTGGGATGCCAGACATAACTGTTCGGCGTTTGTCATCGGGGAACGGGCGCAGTCTACCCGCTGCAGCGATGACGGGGAACCGGCGGGAACGGCGGGGAAACCCATGTTAGAGACGCTGCTTTCCTCCGGCGTGCGCAATGCGGCAGTGGTGGTGACCAGGTATTTTGGCGGCACGCTCCTTGGCACGGGCGGGTTAGTGCGGGCATATACGCAGGCGGTACAGGCAGGGCTTGCGGCGTCGCAGGCGGTAACGGTGCGTTACGGCACGGAGTTTGCGGTGGAAACGGATTATAACGGTATCGGGAAGATCCAATACCTGCTCGGACAGATGGGGATTGGCAACGCGCAGACGGAATATACGGAATGCGTGCGGCTTAAGCTGACGGTACCTTATGAGGAACGGGACAGGTTTAAGAAGGAGCTGACGGAAGCCACGGCGGGAAGGGTGAAGATAACGGAAATGGGAAATTCCTATTTTGAAGATACGGCGGTTTAAGCATGGAAGACAGTTGACAGAGTTTGATAATAGAGGAACATGGCGATGGAAGAAATCAGGGACTTTGAAGTTATCCGGGAATTGCTGGAGGACAAACAGTATACAAGGCTCCGCCAGCGGATGGCGGACATGAATATCGTGGATATCGCGGCAGCCATGGAGGAACTGGAAGAAGGAGAGATGTTAAAGATATTCCGCATCCTGCCAAAAAGCATGGCTGCGGATATTTTTTCGTATTTGGAAGTGGAGAGCCAGCAGCTTATTATCGTGTCCCTATCCGACCGGGAAGCGGCGAACATCATCGATAACCTGATGGCGGACGATGCCACGGATTTATTGGAGGAAATGCCAGCGAATATCGTAAAGAAGCTGTTGGCGAATGCCAGCGCGGAAACGAGGCGGGACATCAACCACCTGCTGCGCTACCCGGAGGATTCCGCCGGAAGTATCATGACGGTGGAATATGTGGACTTAAAGGAAAACATGACGGTGGAGGATGCCATCGCCAGAATCCGCCAGGTAGGGGTGGACAGTGAGACCATTAATATCTGTTACGTACTGGATGCCAAACGGATTCTGGTAGGGACCGTGGCGCTGCGTTACCTGCTCATCAGCCCTTCCGATGCAGTTATCGGGGAAATCATGCATGAAAACGTGATTTACTTAAATACGATGATGGATCAGGAGGAAGTGGCAAGGCAGTTCCAAAAGTATGATTTTACTTCCATGCCCGTTGCGGACAACGAAGGCAGGCTGGTGGGCATCATTACGGTGGACGACGTGGTGGATATCCTGCAGGAAGAAGCTACGGAGGATATCGAAAAGATGGCGGCTATCGTGCCGAGCGACAAGCCTTATATGAAAACGGGGGTATGGGAGACTTGGAAAAAGAGGATTCCGTGGCTTTTGCTCCTGATGATTTCCGCCACTTTTACGGGAAGCATTATCACCTCGTTTGAGGATGCGCTCAGCATATTCCCCATCCTTACGGCGTTTATCCCGATGTTAATGGATACCGGGGGCAATGCCGGGGGGCAGGCGAGCGTTACCATCATCCGCGGACTGTCGTTAAACGAAATCGATTATGCGGATGTGCCGAAAATCATCTGGAAGGAGCTGCGGGTGGCGCTCCTTTGCGGTACGACGCTCTCGGCGGCATATTTTGCAAAGTTGATGCTGTTTGACCGGGTGGGGCTCCAGGTGGCGGTGGTGGTATGCCTGACATTAATCGCGGCGGTTGCCATCGCCAAGATGATTGGCTGTACCCTTCCGGTTTTGGCAAAACGCGTGGGCTTTGATCCGGCGGTGATGGCAAGCCCGTTCATTACCACGATAGTGGATGCGCTGTCTTTGGTTATTTATTTTGCCATTGCGGGGCAGGTGCTTGGGTTGTGATACGGCAGTGGCTTTTTATTTCCCGCCGCTTTTCCTGCGGTATTCCTTCGGCGTACAGTGCATGTACACCGGCAGAGGAAATGCCACAGGCGCAGCAGTTCCGATTTGATTAACTGTTCGTTGCCACCGGTACCCTGACGGTACAGGGAGCGTATTTCCGAAAGGGGCGGCATAAGCTGCCCGCGGGAAAATGGTCACGGAAAAGAAGTCCGCCCGATGCCTGGCGCTTCATGTATTTCTGCTGGATATCGTCGTTGCCGTAGCTGTAAATCAGCTCCCGCCCGAAAACCACCGCATAGAAAGCAAGCGGTGTACCGGGAGGCACCGACAGGGCGTGGAGGTTCTGTATAATACAAGTATGGACGGGATGCCACCTTTTTTGGCGTGCGGAGCGGATTTTAAATTCAGGAAGGAATAAGGAGGAAGTAGGATGCGGTTTGAAAAGGGAAAAGGGACATTGGTTGCGCGCTGCAACGGGGAAACGCTGCGGATTGAGGCATGGGGGAAGGATTCCCTCAGAGTGCGTGCCACAAGACTGTGGGAGTTTACGGAACAGGATTGGGCGCTGACGGAAGAAGCAGGACCGCAGGAGTCGGTAGTGGAGATTCATGAGGAGGATTATTTGGGAGGCGACGGTACGGTGGACCGGAAACAGGCGGCATCCATCACCAACGGGCGCATCCGGGCAGAAGTGAATTTCAGGGGTGTACTGACGTTTTACAGGGACGGGAAGAAAATCCTGCGGGAGTATTTCCGCAATTATGACGGTACGGTCAGTAAGGAGAGCCGCTGCCTGAAGATAAACAGCAGGGAGTGGAAAGGAATCATCGGCGGCAGCGAATTCGGTTTAAGCGTAAAATTTGAGGGCAGCGACGGAGAGAAAATATTCGGGATGGGACAGTACCAGCAGCCGTACATGGATATGAAGGGCTGCGTGTTAGAACTGGCGCAGCGCAATTCCCAAATTTCCGTGCCGTTTGCGGTTTCCAGCCTGGGCTACGGTATGCTTTGGAACAATCCGGCGGTGGGGCAGGTGACGTTTGGCAAAAATTATACGGAATGGACCGCCCGTTCCACGAAACAGATGGATTACTGGATAACCGTTGCGGATGGTCCGAAGCAGATTCTCCAAAATTACACGGCGGTAACAGGACATGCTCCCGCATTCCCGGAGGACCGTATGGGGCTGTGGCAGTGCAAGCTGCGTTACCGGACGCAGGAGGAAGTGCTTTCCGTTGCCCGCCGGTACCAAAAGGAGGGGATTCAGATTGATTTGATTGTCATTGATTTCTTCCATTGGACGGTGCAGGGCGACTGGAAATTTGACAAAACATACTGGCCGGACCCGAAAGCCATGGTGGATGAACTGCACAGGATGGGAATTAAGGTAATCGTATCGGTATGGCCTTCGGTGGACCGGAAAAGCGAAAATTTCGGGCCAATGATGGAACAGGGGCTGTTAATCCGTACGGAGCGGGGCGCAGCGCAGACCTATGATTACCAGGGGGACTGTGTGGAAATCGATGTGTTTAATCCCGAAACGAGAAAATATGTGTGGGAGGTCTGCAAAAAGAATTATTATGACTATGGCATAGACGCTTTCTGGCTGGATAATTCCGAGCCGGATTACGGGGTGTATGATTTTGAAAATTACCGCTATTTGGAGGGACCTGCGCTGTCATGCAGCAATATGTATCCGCAGCTTTACAGCCGCCTTTTTTACGACCATATGAAAGAACAGGGGGATGGCAGTGTGGTGAACCTGCTGCGCTGTGCCTGGGCGGGCAGCCAGAAATACGGAAATGTGGTTTGGTCGGGGGATGTTCCCAGCACGTTTGAAGCCTTTTACGACCAGGTACAGGCGGGATTAAACATGGGGCTTGCGGGGATTCCTTGGTGGACCACGGATATCGGGGGCTTTATGACGGATGATGTCAACAATCCTGATTTCCGGCAGCTTTTGATCCGCTGGTATGAGTTTGCGGTTTACTCCGCGGTATTCCGTATGCACGGCGACAGGGGACCGTACAACATTCCACCGTTGGACGACCGTGACTGGGGCGGCGGCTATCTCCATACAGGGCAGCCCAATGAGCTTTGGAGCTACGGGGAGGAAAATTACCGCATCATGAAGAAATATTATGATATCCGCATCGGTATGCACGATTATATCAAGGGGCTTTTTGCGGAAGCATCCGAAAACGGCGCGCCGTTAATCCGTACCATGTTCTTTGAATGAAATGTGGGTACATTCCCCGCCCCTTGGGGCGCAAGGAAACTTTAAC
>CAJUMD010000118.1 GCA_910587275.1 uncultured Kineothrix sp. | reverse complement strand
TATATTTTAGCCGGTGCAATACCCGTTAGTCTGACCGGAAGGCTGAACTGTTACACATTTTTTAAACTTCTTCCGTCTTACACATCCCTGTGCAGCACATGGTTTAAAGCGTCCACGACCTGTTCCGGTTCAAAAGGTTTTGCAATGAAATCGTCCGCGCCTTCCTTGATTGCCGTTACCATCTTCTCTTTCTGTCCTGCCGCCGTTACCATGATGACCTTCGCATTGTCATCTTCCTTCTTAATGCAGATTAACGCCTCCAAACCGTTCATGACCGGCATGGTAATATCCATCGTCACCGCATCCGGCCTAAGCTGCTTATACATAATCAGCCCTTCTTCCCCGTTGGCTGCCTCCCCTGCGATCTCATATCCGGCTTCCGTCAGAACCTCTTTTAACATTTTACGGGATGTCCTTGAATCGTCCACGATTAATACTCTTGCCATAATCCTATCCTCCTGCGCCTTTACCTATTATACTTCAATCTTTACACCAGTATCCGTTGCAATCACAATCCTGACTTTGCGGTTCTTTACGTAAACCGGCACAATCAGCAGTTTATCTTCGGCAACCACACGCCCGCCCTGGTAAAAGGTAGGAGGAACCATATCCACCTGTACATTCCGAAGGCTCAGTTCCGATGCATACAAACCGTTTACGCAGTTAATAAACTCGCAGACCGAATCAAACGCATTCTCATCCATCTTACCGAATTCTTCCCTGCCGAACGTCTCCGCTATGGCAAGCAGGTTATTGCCCTCACCGGCAAGCCCTAACAGGATGGAATGCTCCCCTTCCACTTCCTGCATGGCAAGATTCTCAAATTCATAACGGTCCGCCTCATAAGAAGGCTCCACCAGTATTTCGCTGTCAATCAAACGGATGATGGTACGGACCGCCACGCCCACAAGCTCGGTGGAAAACTGTTTCTGGCTCCTGACATACAGCGGAAGCATACGGTCCACGTCGCCGCTCCTGAAGTCCTCCATGTCCGTATTCGTAAAGCCGTTTCCCCTTTGGTAAAGGTCCATGGCGGCTTCCACCTGCCCGATGTCCATAATCCCCAGTTCCGTCGCCGACTGGACAAAGGAAAGGTACGGATTGCCCTGCAGTTTCAAAAGACGCCCCACCTGGCTTTCGGTCAGATAGCCCATTTCCACCGCGATATCACCGAACCGCTTATCCTCCAAAGCCTGCTTCCGGTTGATTTTACTTGCCTGCTCCTGCGAAAGCAATTTTTCGCTGACGGCAATCAGCCCCAGCTTCACCCTTGTTTTTTTCTGGTTGTCCTGTATCGCATCCAACTGTTCGGAAGAAATCAACTTTTGTTCCAAAAGAAATTTACCAAAAATCTGATTAAACATATGTACCCTCCACCCTTAAAATAGAATTCATTATATTATACTATATTTACGACACAAAATCAAATAAACTTATTTGATTTGACTCGGGTAAATTTCCGAGGAGGTCCAAACTGCCCATTAAGTCCACAATCGTCTTGGAAACCTTTGCCCTTTGGCGGAAATCATCCTTGGATAAAAAGGGACCGTCCTTTGCAGCTTCCACAATGGAATCCGCCGCCTTTTCCCCCAATCCGTCGATACTGCTTAAAGACGGCATCAGCTTGCCGTCCACAATCTGAAACAGCCTTGACTGGGCGGAAAAAATATCGATGGGGACAAATTCAAACCCCCTGGCATACATTTCCTGCACCAGTTTCATGTCCCGGTAGGAATCCTGCTCCTTTTTGGACAGGGTATCCATCCTCTGTTTATAGTCCGCCATCACTTTCTCCAAATGCTCTTTTCCCCGGCACATCAGCTCGTAGGAAAACGCCGAGGCTCGGATGCTGTAAAATGCCGCGTAAAAAGCTAACGGGTAATTAATCTTGCAATAAGCAATCCTCCATGCCATCATCACATATGCCGCGGCATGCGCCTTCGGGAACATGTACTTGATTTTCTTACAGGACCAGATATACCAGTCCGGGACATTTGCCGCCACCATGGCTTCTTCCATCTCAGGCTTTAATCCCTTCCCCTTGCGGACGCTCTCCATTATAGTAAAGGCAAGGGAGCTTTCCACGCCCATCCCGATTAAGTATACCATAATATCGTCCCTGGTACAAATCGCCGTGGAAATCGTTGCCTTTCCTTCCTGAATCAGCGTCTGCGCATTCCCCAGCCACACATCCGTGCCGTGGGCAAGCCCCGCAATCCGCACCAAATCCGAAAAAGCCTGCGGTTTCGTATCGATTAACATCTGCATGGCAAACTCGGTGCCAAATTCCGGGATGCCAAGCGCCCCCAGCTTGCAGCCGCCGATTTGGTCCGGCGTGATGCCCAGCGCTTCCGTGTTCTTAAACAACGACATGACCTGTGCATCATCCAAAGGAATCGTAACGGGATTGATGCCGGTCAAATCCTGCAGCATACGAATCATGGTCGGATCATCATGCCCAAGAATATCCAGCTTTAACAGGTTATGGTCGATGGAGTGGTAATCAAAATGCGTCGTCACGATATCGGTGGTCATGTCGTTCGCCGGATGCTGCACCGGCGTAAAGGAATTGATTTCCTCCCCTAACGGCAGTACGATAATGCCCCCCGGATGCTGCCCCGTACTGCGCCGGATACCGGTACAGCCGGTGACAATCCGGTTGATTTCGCATGTCCTCTTGTGCTTTCCCCTTTCCTCATAATAATTTTTCACATAGCCGAACGCCGTCTTATCCGCCAGAGTACCAATAGTCCCGGCACGGTAAGTCTGTCCTGCCCCGAAAATCACTTCCGTATATTTATGCGCCTTACTTTGATATTCCCCGGAGAAATTCAGGTCTATATCCGGCTCCTTATCCCCCTTAAATCCCAAAAATGTTTCAAACGGAATATCAAATCCATCTTTTTTTAACGGTGCGCCGCACACCGGACAGTCCTTATCGGGCATGTCACAGCCCGCCCTTCCCGCATATGCCTTCACATCTTCAGACTCAAAGTCGCTGTAATGACATGCACTGCAGTAATAATGGGGACTTAAAGGGTTTACCTCCGTGATACCCGCCATGGTTGCCACAAACGATGATCCCACCGACCCACGGGAACCCACCAGATAACCGTCCTCCACCGATTTCCACACCAGTTTCTGTGCGATAATGTACATCACGGCAAAGCCGTTGGTAATGATGGAATTTAATTCCCGTTTCAAACGCGCCTCCACAATTTCGGGCAGTTCGTCCCCGTAAATTTCATGGGCTTTGTTGTAGCAGATATTGGTTAACGTCTTATCGCTGTCGGGAATGACCGGCGCGCATTTATCGGGACGCACCGGGGACATGGTTTCCACCATATCCGCAATCAGGTTGGTATTGGTGATAACCACTTCTTCTGCCTTATCGCTGCCAAGATAAGCAAATTCCTCCAGCATCTCCTCCGTGGTACGCAGGTAAAGGGGCGCCTGGTCGTCCGAATCGGCAAAGCCTTTCCCCGCCATAATAATCCTCCGGTATACCTCATCCTCCGGGTCCAAAAAATGCACGTCGCAGGTGGCAACCACCGGCTTTTGGAACTGTTCCCCAAGTTCCACGATTGTCCGGTTCATGTTCTCGATATCTTCCACGGAATTTATGTTCCGCACCCGGTCAGAGGCAATCATGAACTTATTGTTCCCCGTAGGCTGGATTTCCAAATAATCATAAAAATTTACAATTCTTGCGATTTCCGCATCGGATTTTTCATCCAACAGCGCCCGGTACAGTTCCCCCGCCTCACAGGCGCTTCCGAGAATCAGTCCCTCCCTGCACTTCATCAGCAGGCTTTTCGGCACCCTTGGACGCTTACTGAAATACGTTAAATGGGATTCGGATACCAGGCGGTACAGGTTCACCCGTCCCGTATCGTTTTTCGCCAATATAATCGCATGATAGGAAGGGAGCTTCTTTACAATGTCGGGATTGGAATCCCCAAGGGCATTGACGCGGCTTAACGTATCCGCCCCCAATTCCTTTAACATGGGAATGAATTTTATGAAAATTTCCGCCGTTGCTTCCGCATCGTCCACCGCACGGTGATGGTTTTCCAGGGAAATGCCCAGGGTCTTTGCCACCGCATCCAGTGTATGTTTCGACTGATGGGGCAGCAGCACCCTTGCGATACCTACCGTGTCTACATAAGTATATTCTCTTTGCAGCCCCAAACGCCCGGCATTTTCCATGATAAATCCCATGTCAAAATTCGCGTTATGCGCCACTAAAACCGCATCCTGACAGAACGCAAAAAATTCCGGCAAAACCGCATCAATTTCCGGCGCATCCACAACCATTGCATCGTTAATACCGGTCAGTTTTTCGATTTCAAACGGAATCGGCACGTCGGGATTTACAAATGAGCTGTAACGCCCCGTAATCTCCCCACCCTCTACCTTCACCGCGCCTATTTCTATAATCCGGTTGTTTACAGGTGAAAATCCGGTTGTTTCAATATCAAATACCACAAAAGTACTTTGAAAATCCTGTCCCTTGTCGCCGGTAACGATTTCCTTTAGGTCATCCACCAAATAGGCTTCCATCCCGTAAATGACCTTAAAAAAATCCTGTTTATCCGGCTCTGCATCGCCGGCTTCCTTCCGTTTCCCCTTTTCCGCCTTCCACAAATCCTCCCATACATGGTTGGCATCGGGAAAGGACTGCACCACTCCATGGTCGGTAATGGCAATTGCCGGATGGCCCCACTTGTATGCCCGTTTTACGATATCCTTCGCTTCCGATACCCCGTCCATGTCGCTCATTTTCGTATGGCAGTGGAGTTCCACCCGTTTGCGTACGCTGTTGTCGGAACGCGCCGAAGTAAAATCCGGTATTTTCTTCACACCCGCAATGGAACCGATGGTAAGTTCATTGTCAAACCGGTCAATCACCGCCATTCCTTTAATTTTCACAAAAGCCCCTTTAAAAAGCCCCTGCCCGATTTCTTCCACCTGGTCATTTGGGGCAAAAATCTTGAATGTCAGGGTATCCGTGAAATCGGTAATATCATAAAAAAGAATGGATTTCTCGTTTTTAATCTCACGTTTGTCGGTATTTATGATTTTCCCGCGAATCACCACCTCGCCCATTTCCCCTATAATGTCCTCGATGTTCATCGCCGCATCGTCAAAATCACGCCCGTACACCACATCGGGATTGTCCGAACGCCTGACCGCACGTTTGAATCCCCCCCGGTTTGCATCGCGTCCCCCTCGGAACCCGTTCCTGCCCCCGGACCCGCTCTGCCCCTTATTGCCGAAAGACCCTGATTGGGAAGCATCCCATTTCTTCGCAGAACCGGGAGCAATCCCTGCTGCCGGCGTTCCTGCGCTGCCGGCTGTATTTCCCACGGCTCCGTCGGCAGCGTTTATGGCACTTCTTCCGCTTTCCCTGCCCGGTTCGCGCACCATGCCGGGTGAGCCGCTTCCCTGTACCATTCCCGCCTTTTTTATTCCATTTGTTCCATTTGTCACAAAGGATTCTTCCGTCCCGCCGTAGCCACGGGAACCCGCTGCCCTTGCACTGATTTCCTCCACCTGTCTTGCGATTTTCAGTTCATCTTCTTCCCTGTGCCTGCCTGCCCGGCTTTCTTTATATGCCAGACCGATATCTACCCGGAAACCGCATCTTTCGTTATAAATTTTATCCAAAATCCTGACCAGTTCCTCCGCCCGGCTCCTTGCGGGAACCGAATCCTCAATGGTTAACAAAAGCCGGTTTTCTTCCGGATAGGAAATATCCGCATTTTTAAACAAATTGTACTCTATGGGACTGTATTCCTTTAGCTCCAAAAGAATGCTGTTCCGGTACACATCCATAAACTTCTCGGGATTATACTGGGAAGAAAGATGGTACTTCTCATATATCCTAATTTCCACGGGAAAAGTAGGGAATAACTGTTTCCGAATGGCTTCCTCCGTTTTTAATATCTGTTCTTTCTCAATCAGCCTGCCGCTCGCGATATAAACCCGCAGAAAATCCTTCCGTTTCGTGGAGGATATCCGCTCCACCTCCACCTGCTCAAACAAATCCCTGCTTTTCCCGTCCAATGTGAGGGCGGGAAACACATCAAAAAACTTTTTCACGGTTCACCAGCTTTCTTTTCCCTGCTTTCCTTTTCTTTCCTTTTTCCTGTTTATGATTCCCCTGTTTACTTTTCCTCCCAATGGAGCAGTTCCTCCCGTAAAACGGAAAGCAGCTCCGCTTCCGGTACCTTACGGATGATTTCGCCCTTTTTGATTAACAGCCCTTCCCCTATGCCGCCGGCAATACCGATGTCCGCCTCTTTCGCTTCGCCGGGACCGTTCACCGCGCATCCCATCACCGCCACTTTAAGATCCAGCGGGATATCCTCCACCATCTGTTCCACTTGGTTGGCAAGTCCAATCAGGTCAATCTTCGTCCTCCCGCACGTCGGGCAGGACACTACTTCGATACCGCCCCTGCGCAGTCCCATCGTGCGCAAAAGCAGCTTCGCCGATTTGACTTCCTCCACGGGATCGCCGGTTAAGGATACCCGTATGGTATCCCCGATGCCCTGGTATAAAATCACGCCAAGCCCGATGCCGGACTTAAGGTTTCCGCTAAACAGCGTCCCAGACTCCGTAATGCCCACGTGCAGCGGATAATCCGTCTGCCCAGCCAGTATTTCATGGGCTTTGATACACATCATCACATCCGAGGATTTAATGCTGATGACCATACGGTCATATCCCAAATCCTCAATCATACGTACTTTATCAAGCGCGCTTTCCACAATCCCTTCCGCCGTAACGCCGCCGTATTTTTCCACCAGTTCTTTTTCAAGGGAACCGCTGTTGACGCCCACGCGGATTGGAATATTCCTTTCTTTTGCCACTTTCACCACATCGGCGACTTTATCCCGTCCACCGATATTGCCCGGATTAATCCTTATCTTATCCGCACCGTTTTCCATCGCGGCAATTGCCATCTTATAATCAAAGTGGACATCCGCCACCAAAGGAATGGAAATCTGCTTCTTAATCTCCCGGAATGCCAGCGCCGCTTCCATGTTCGGAACGGTACAACGGATGATTTCGCACCCCGCCGCCTCAAGACGGTGTATCTGCCCCACCGTTGCCGCCACGTCTTCCGTCCTTGTATTTGTCATGGACTGGATTAGGATGGGATTGCCGCCTCCGATGGCTTTTGTCCCGATTTGTATGGTTTTCGTATGTTCCCTGTGCATATGCCTGCCCCCGCTTATTTTCTTTTATATTATATATTTACTTTACAGGTATTCCGTATTTCTGCTTTCCATCTCCGGATTTGCATACCCCTATGATACCTCATTTGCCGGTTATGGTTCAAGCCCTTTCAGGTAGAAAATTCGGCTGCTGGTTTCTCCCGTCTCCCGATTGGTGCATTCCAGCCGCAGTTCATAATGCTCCCCCTGTGCAAAATTCTTTAACGGCAGTTCCAGTTTCAGCGTTTCGGTCAGGGGATATTCCGCGTCATAACGCACCAATAGTTTCTGCCCTTTGCCGCTCCGTACCACAACAAACAAATCCTGCTCCGATACTTCCGTCTGCATTTCCCCCATGGGTTCCATAGGTTTGCTTTCCGCCGATACGCGGATGCCTTTTACCGTTCCGGCTGCCAGCAGTGCCAACAACAGCACGCCTACCAGCCCTTTCCCCCTTTTGGCGGTCAGCAGCACATTTTTCTCCTGCCGGATACTCCGGCAGCCCCTCGAAAACCACTTTGCCACCATGCCCTTTCCTATGCACAACAATAATATCCCTCCTGCCGCCAACAGCAGCCGTTCTTCCGCCGCATTTGGTTTGGTTCCGCCTGCCGGACGGTATCCCTGCTTTTCCATCCATGCCCACGACCTTAAGAAGACAAACATGCATCCGCCCAGCGCCGCAGCGTATGCCAGTTTCACCGTTCTTACCGCATATTCCCTGACCCGGTCCCCCTTCCCGTAATTTTCTAACGCCTGCTTCATCTGCCGTATGTTCGGATACCGTTTTCCCCTTTCCCGCTCCGTTGCTTTTCCGACAATGCGCTCCAATTCTGCCGAAAGACTGCGGTCATAAGAGCGTATGGACTGCATAAGAAACGGCGGTTTGGACGGGTCACAGCCGGTCAGCATGTGGAACAGCGTAGCGCCCAGTCCGTACACATCGCTTTTCTCGTCCGCCCCCCGGCCGCCGGCCGCGCTAAACTGTTCGGGAGCCGCATATCCCCATGTTCCTCCCACATATTCCTCCTGCCCATCCTGATAACGCGGAAGCGCCGTTCCGAAATCCACCAGACGCACTTTCCCTTTCCCGTCTATGATTACGTTCGCCGGTTTCATGTCGCGGTAAACCACCGGGCATTCCCGTTCATGGAGGCAGCGCAGCACCTCCGCCAGCTCCAGTGCCCATTGCACTGCCTGTTCCTGCCTGACGGCGCCTTTATCCCTGATGTAATCCGACAGATTCCTTCCCTCAATATACTCCATCACCAAATACCGGTATCCGTCTTCTTCCAGGTAATCCATGACGGCAGGAAATGCCGGGTGACGCAGTTCTTTTAACATTTCCAGCTCTCGTCCGGGTATCCCGTCCCCCGCCCGGAACCGTTTCACCGCAACGTAACATTCCAGGTGCCGGTCATATGCCTGAAATACCGTCCCGCTGCCGCCGCTTCCAAGTTCCCTGCAAAATACGTATTTTTCCTTAAAGGGCATAGCCCGGAATACGTCATTTGCCGTTTCCACTCTTTTTATATCATCCGAAACTTTAAGTTCCATTCCTTTTTGGTCCATACTTCTTTCCCATTCTTTTTTCTTATTCTTTTATCCAATTCTTATTTTTCCTGTTATTCTTTTCTTGTTTCCCACGGCATGTCCTTTAACAGCCTTTGAGTACCACCGCGGAAATATTATCCGTTTCCCCATGACGCTTCACGTAACCGGCAAGTTCCCGCAGACGCATCCCCATCTGTTCCCGGGAAACCAGAAAAGACGGGTGCAGGGCTTCCTTTATTTTTTCTTCCGTTATCCGGTTGCGGAAACCGTCGGAGCAAAGAAGCAGCACGTCTTTCCCCCCAATTCTCCCAAATCTTACATCCGGTTCTTTCCAGGGAAAACTGCCGATGCAACGCACCAAAGTACGGTTATCCACCGTATGGTCCGTCGTCAGACGCTTCATTCCCACTCCCCGCAATCCCGCAAAGATACGATACATCCTCGTATCGCCGCTGTGCCAAAGTATGTACTGTTTTCCCTGCAACAGAAGCATCGTTACGGTGGTACCGAATTTCATCCCCCGCTGCCCCGCATAGGCATTCATCTCCCCGTTACAGCCATACAGCGCACGCAGCCCTGCCCGACCCAGCTTCTTCCGTCCCCTTTTTTTCCTGAGCATCGGAATTCCTTCCGTGTAAAACCACTCCGTCATCCGCTCCGCCACAAAACCGCTCGCTGTCTCTCCCTGTGCCAGTCCGCCGATGCCGTCACAGACTAACGCAAAAACAACCTTTTCCCGGCAGATTCCCACCTCCTGGAGCGAAACGGAATCCTGGTTCACATCCCCCGCCCCTTTATCCCAATATACTTCCGACAAAAAATGCATGGTCCCTCCTTTTCCCATCCGAATCTATACTCTTTGGACAAACTAAATCCCGCAATGTCATTTCGTTAAGCGTTGCGGTACTCCCATATTTCCTGTCCCCCCTAATGCCTTCACTGTTTGACTCTTTGGTATAAACTTCCTGCTTTTTCATTAATTATAATGTTAATATGTCTTGGAATCCGGGTTACAGAATATGTAATCCGTTAAAAAGAATTGCTGTTATATACATTTTCTATTATACCGGATACTACCCAATCCGGCAAGTATGCAATATGCACAAAATACAGCCATATGGGCAAACAGCAGGCAAGGAACACAGGTCCCGGAATTCAAAAATACGGTTTTGGAAAATTTCTTTAGCAGTTCAGCCTGAAATGTTATGTTGATGGGCGGACGCACGGGAGGGAGTTTTTGGGGAGGCGGCAGCGGGATTGCCTGTCCCGGTTTTCCGTGCGCTTATTTCGGCTGGGAGTATCTAAGCAGAATGGCATAAGTTTTCATATGCTGCGGGACGCCCTCAAGCGGCATCCTTGCCGCATCGGGCTAAACCGTGCATCCTTGCACGGTTTCCCTTAGGTTTCCGCATTCTGCT
>CAJUMD010000117.1 GCA_910587275.1 uncultured Kineothrix sp. | reverse complement strand
AGAAATTCGGCAGAGGCTTAAAACCTCTTGTCGAATTTCATTCTAAAACTTATCATCTCCCCATATCCACGGGCATATGTTATAATTTCTGCATACCGGAACCGGTTTTATAAAATGCCGGCACATTTTTTTCCGGTATGCACATTATTTTCCCCAAAATAAGGAAAGGAACACGGACACTAACATGAAACGATCAAAAAGAGCCGGATTGGCACTCTTATCCTTACCATTTATACTTATCGGACTTTTTATTTTGTACGAAATCTTCGGCATGTGCGTAAACCGTCTTGCTGCCAATCGGCAGACAGACAGGATGCAGAACTATTTACAACGTGAAATCCCGGACATTATTATTTTGGATGTATATACGGAAACCGGAAATACCTCCGGGACAGGAAACCATGTCGATTGCCTGTCTGCCGTCCTGTTTTCAACCGGTATGCAGGAAACCGAAATAATACGCAGGCTGTCCGCATACTACACTTTCGACGAAACCGGCTGTTCCATCACCGCCATGGAGGATGGGAACTACTTCTTTTCCTTAATTACATCCGCCCCGTTTGCAGACAACATAGAAGGACATTAGGAACTGTTTTGTTTCCCCCTTGCAGAGTCCCCCCGAATATTATATTATGTTACTTGGAGCATACATCCCCTGCACACAAAGCGGCAGGAAACATACATCCATTTTACATGCGCAGGAAGCAGCATAGAAACGAGGTACAATATGACTACGAACGAAAAAGCATTAGAACTTCATAAACAATGGAACGGGAAACTGGAAACCGTATCCAAATCCCCCGTAAAATCCCGCGAGGACTTATCCCTTGCCTACACGCCCGGGGTAGCGGAGCCGTGCAAGGTCATCGCCAAAGACCGGGAAGCCGCCTATACCTATACCATGAAAGCGAATACCGTAGCCGTCGTATCGGACGGCAGCGCAGTCCTTGGACTTGGCAACATCGGTCCTTACGCCGCCATGCCCGTCATGGAGGGAAAAGCCGTCCTGTTCAAGGAATTCGGAGGCATTAATGCAGTTCCCATCTGTCTCGACACACAGGATACGGAGGAAATTATCAAGGCAGTCACCTATCTGGCGCCGGGTTTTGGCGGCATAAACCTGGAAGACATCAGCGCCCCCCGCTGTTTTGAAATCGAGGAACGCCTGAAAAAAATCCTTGATATCCCGGTCTTCCACGACGACCAGCACGGCACGGCAATCGTGGTCCTTGCCGGCATCATAAATGCGTTAAAAGTGACGGGAAAGAAAAAAGAAGAATGCCGTGTCGTGGTAAACGGCGCGGGAAGCGCAGGCGTTGCCATAACCAAACTGCTGCTGACCTACGGTTTTACCAATATCCTTATGTGCGACAAAGTAGGCATCGTTTCCACACAGACCGAAGGGTTAAACTGGATGCAGGAAAAAATGGCGCAGATTACCAACCCCGGCCACGAAACGGGAACCCTCGCCGATGCGCTGAAAGGAGCGGATATTTTTGTCGGCGTTTCCGCCCCGGGCATCGTCTCCAAAGAAATGGTGACTTCCATGAATAAAGATGCCATCCTGTTCGCCATGGCAAACCCCGTACCGGAAATCATGCCGGATTTGGCAAAAGAAGCGGGCGCCAGGGTGGTCGGCACCGGACGCAGCGATTTCCCCAACCAGGTCAATAACGTCGTGGCATTCCCCGGCATTTTCAAAGGCGCACTGGAAGGACGCGCTGCCCAAATCACGGAAGAAATGAAACTGGCTGCGGCAAACGCCATCGCAGGACTTGTGCCGGACCATGAATTAAACGAGAATAACATCCTGCCGGAAGCCTTCAACCCCAAAGTGGCACAGGTAGTTGCCGAAGCGGTAAAATCGCATATCGTATGAGCGGCAACGGCAAAGGCTCCCCTCCCCCCATAAACGGGAAATGGCATGGAAAACGCTACTATTCCCTGGAAGCGTTTTTCAAAAACCGCTACGGATACCGGCTGCGGAAAATCTCCTTTGATGCCGGTTTCACCTGCCCGAACCGGGACGGAACGCTGGATACCAGAGGATGCATCTTCTGCAGTGAGGGGGGAAGCGGTGAATTTGCCGTTCCTCCCTCTTTCCTTTGGCATCCGGCAGGTTCCGCCCCCATGACTCCCCGCCCGGACATGCTGCCCACAGCCAAAGCAGACAGGTTTCCTCCTGTCTGCCAGGAACCTTTTGTTGCATATTTCCAGGCATATACCAATACCTATGCGCCGGTTTCCCGTTTGGAGCGGCTTTACCGCAGCGCACTGGAACATCCCCTTGCCGCCGGCATTTCCATTGCCACCCGCCCCGACTGCCTGCCGGAAGAGGTGTTAAAACTGCTGAACCGGCTGAAGATGGATTACCCGGAAAAATTCCTTTGGATTGAGCTAGGCTTACAGACCATCCATAAGCAAACAGCCGTCTATATCCGGCGGGGATATCCCCTTTCCTGTTTTGCCCGGGCAGTGGACGCACTGCATGGCTTGTCCGTTCCGGTAATTGTCCATGTCATTTTGGGACTGCCGGGGGAAGACGCCGCCATGATGCTGCAGACCGTGGAATACTTAAACCGCCTTCCCGTATCCGGCGTGAAACTGCAGCTTCTTCACGTATTAAAAGGTACCGACCTCGCCGCCGACTATGAAAAAGGATGCTTCCGGACCCTTTCCATGGAAGAATACCTGGACATCCTGATCCGCTGCATCGAACACCTTTCCCCGGACACCGTCCTCCACCGCGTTACGGGAGACGGCGCGAGGGATTTACTGGTTGCCCCGTTATGGAGCCTGGAAAAGAAAAAAGTCCTGAACGCGCTCCACCACCGCATGAAAGTCCTAGATGCCTACCAGGGCAAATACCAGAATAGGAAAACGTAAAAACAAAAAGGAACGCCAAAAATCAAAAAATCATTAAGAAAGGAGCAACACGCCATGCCGCAGGAATCGCTGACCCTCTATAAATTAATCGTTTTATACATGCTGGACCGGGTGGATTTCCCGCTGACCGGCGCACAGATCAGCGAGTTCATTTTGGAAAAGGAATACACGAATTTCCTCACTTTACAACAGGCAATCAGCGAGCTGACGGAAGCCTCCCTCATTACTGCCCGCCCCTTCGGAAACCGCACCCAGCTTCTGCTCACCGCCGAAGGAACGAGCACACTGGCATACTTCAAGGACCGCATCAGCGATGCCATCAAAAACGAAATTCGGGATTTTTTCATGGAGCACGAAATCGAAATGCGCAACGAGTCCTCCATTCTCGCCGACTACTACAAAGCCACCACGGGCGAATACGAAGCACACCTCGTCGCGAAAGAAAAAGACCTGCACCTTTTGGACATCACCCTTTCCGTTCCGACGAAAGAATCCGCCGCCGCCATCTGCGACAACTGGCAGCGCAAAAACCAGGAAATTTACCGGTACCTTGTGGAACAGTTATTTTAGGGCGTTTCCTGCCACTTGACACCCACACTCCAATATAGTAATATTGCATATGTATCTATGTACCAAAAATTCTGCTACATAAGGAGTGATTATACTTTGGATACCACTGGTGTCATACAACTTGTCATTATTCTTGTTTTAGTCGCGTTATCGGCTTTCTTTTCGTCTGCGGAAACAGCTCTTTCCACCGCAAACCGTGTGCGGTTAAAAGCCCTTTCCGACGACGGAAACCATACGGCGGCAAAAGTACTGAAAATACTGGACCAGTACAGCAAAATGTTAAGTACCATTCTGATTGGAAACAACATCGTCAACCTGACTGCGTCTTCCCTGACAACCATCCTTGCCACGAAAGCATTCGGAAGCTATGCGGTAGGGATTGCAACCGGTGTCCTCACTTTAGTCATTCTCCTTTTCGGGGAAATTATTCCTAAAAATACCGCCATGCTTTATTCGGAAAAAATATGCATGATATACGCACCGGTCATTCTCGGTCTGATGAAGCTATTTACCCCGATTGTTTTTCTCGTGGATAAACTGTCCCTGGGCATATCCCTGCTGCTGCATATCGACACCAGCAAAAAAGGCAGCCTGATGACGGAAAACGAATTAAAAACCTACGTAGACGTCAGCCATGAGGACGGCGTCATCGAGTCCGAAGAACGGGAGATTATTTACAACGTATTCGATTTCAGCGATGCGGTGGCAAAAGACATCATGATCCCGCGTATCGACATGGTAAGCGTCAATCAAAACATGGGCTATGACGAGGTATTAACGGTTTTCAAGGAGCACATGTACACAAGGCTCCCCGTATATGAAGACGACAAGGACAATGTCATCGGTTTGATTAACATTAAGGATTTCATCCTTTTGACCGGCAAAGAAGATTTCAGCATCAAAAACATCATGCGGGAAGCCTATTATACCTATGAATATAAAAAGACGGCGGACCTGTTAATCGAAATGCGGGAAATCACCGCCAGCGTGGCTTTCGTCCTGAACGAATACGGCGCAACGGTAGGCATGATTACACTGGAAGACCTTTTGGAAGAAATCGTCGGGGAAATCCGCGATGAATATGACGAAGACGAGGAAGAACTCATCCAGCAGGTGGAAGAAAACAGCTATCTGGTGGAAGGCAGCATGAAACTGGACGACATCAATGACGCGCTGGATACCGCCTTCCATTCGGAAGACTACGATTCCATCGGCGGACTGATGATTGAATACCTGGACCGCCTTCCGGAAGACGGGGAAACCGTTTCCACCGACGACGGCATCACGTTACAGGTAAAGGGTATCAGCCACAACCGCATCAGCAAAGTACTCATGACACTGCCGGAAGACGAAGATACCGAATCGGACGGTGAATCCAAAGAAGAATCGGAAGTTGGAACCGAAGATGCCGCAGACAGCCAATCCGCAAAAACGGCAGAAGGCGGAAACGGGACAGACCATCCAACGGAACATACGGCAGAAAACAAAGCTGCCGGCGACGGAGACGCATCTTCCGGACGGACAGAACATGACGGCAGTTCCCCTGACGCCGGATAGAACGGAATATTTAAGAAAATATATTAAAATATCCGATATTAAAAAGTCATGACGTTAAGATATCCAATATATCCATCGGGTCGTCGACAAACACCCTGCCGCCGGCCTTTTCCTGTTCCTCCCTTGTACGGAATCCCCATGCCACCGCAATACAGTCCATGCCCGCATTTGCCGCCGTGGCAATATCCACTTCGGAATCCCCCACGTAAACGGACGATTCCACGCTGCTGCCAAGCTCCTCCAAAGCCGCAAATACGGTGTCCGGTGCAGGCTTTTTGCGTATCCCCTCTTTTTCCCCGATGGCTGCCGACACGTATTCCGCAAAATAAAGGCGGTTTAACTCCTGCACCCCGTCGTAAAATTTATTGGATGCAATCGCCATTTTATACCCCTTCTTTTTTAATTCCTTTAAAAGATCCATAATATGCGGGTACGGCGCCGTCTTGTCGTTGCAATGCTGCCCGTAATGGCTGAGGAACCGTTCAAACACTTCCCCAAAACGTGGATTTTCTTCCCCTCCCGGTACCGCAAGTTCCATCAGGCGCCTTACGCCGTTGCCGACAAAGCGCCGTATTTCCTCCAGGGAACGTGCCGGCATCCCGGCGCCCTCCAGCGCATCGTTCACGCTGTCCTTCAAATCCTCCAACGTATCCAAAAGCGTTCCGTCCAAATCAAAAACCACCGTATCGTATTTCTTCCCGCCATTCATTTTCCGCATTTCCTCCATATCCTGTTCTCCCAAAGCGCGTTTTTAAATTCATTCCCACATATCTGCCAAAAAACAATCTTCAAACACGCTCCAGCACTTTCTTAATATGTTTCCGCACCACAATATAGCAGACCACATGGGCGGCAAACGTAATCGCCCATGAAACCGGATAAGATATATACAAGGTAAGCAGCGAGCGGTTCCACCGGAACACCGTAAAAATCCATAAAATCCGGAACCCGCACGCCCCAAGCAGGGACACAATCATCGGCATCACCGAATACCCAAGCCCCCTTATGGAACCCACCATCGTATCCATCATCCCGCACAGACAGTAGGTGGTGCAGATAACGCTAAGCCGCAGCATCCCGTAACTTACCACTTCCGCATCCGAAGAATAAATCCCAAGGATATGCCTGCCGAAAAACCACGCGCCGTTTCCCATCACCAAACCAATCACCATGACGATGACCAGACATTCCGCCAGCACCTTAGTAATCCGCCCGTACTGCTTTCCCCCGAGATTCTGGCTGGTAAAGCTGACTGCCGTCTGGTGCATGGCGTTCATCGCCGTATAGACGAATCCCTCAATATTGGACGCCGCCGTATTCCCTGCCATGGCAACGGAGCCGAAGGAATTCACCGATGATTGGATCAACACGTTGGAGACGGAAAAAATTGCCCCCTGCATTCCCGCCGGAATCCCGATTCTTGCAATGCGCAGCAGCTTATCCTTATGGATACGCATCCGCTTCGGGTAAAACCGGAAGCTCCCCTCGCTTTTCATCAGACACCAAACAATGCATGATGCGGAAACACACTGTGACAGGACAGTGGCAAGCGCTACCCCCGCCACATCCATCTGCAGGGATATCACGAAAAACAGGTTCAGCACCACATTGATTACCCCCGCCGCCGACAGATAATAAAGCGGTCTTTGGGTATCCCCGATTGCCCTTAAAATAGAACTCCCGAAATTATACAAAAGCAGCGCGGGCATCCCAAGGAAATAAATCCGCATATACAACACCGACTTATCCAACACATCCCCCGGCGTCCCCATCAGCTCCAGCAGTGGTTTTGCCAGCGCGGCGCCAAGGATGCAGAGGAAAAAGCCGCTGATAAAACTAAGCAGCATGGCGGTATGTACCGTTTCTTCCACTTCCCTGTCCTGTCCCCCGCCGTAATAACGGGCAATCAGCACGTTCGCCCCTACGGAAAGCCCGATGAACACGTTGACCAACAAATTAATCAGGGAACTTGTGGAACCCACCGCCGCCAAAGACCGGCTTCCCGCAAAACGTCCCACCACCACCACATCCGCCGCATTGAACAAAAGCTGCAATACGCCCGACAGGATTAACGGCACGGAAAATAACAGGATTTTCCCAAGCAGCGGTCCATGGCACATATCGATTTCATAGGATTTTCGCTTCCGTACTTTCTGCATTGCTTTCCACCTTCCCGGCGCGGCCGGGAACCGTTCCTGTTCCCTGCGCACCCCATTTATCCCAATTGCCCTAATTATATTCCAGCATAAAAATTTTGTAAAGAGGCGGGCGATTTACAGTTGAAAAAACATTTACGCAATGATAAAATAAAGAGGATGTACTAATAAAAACTACTAAGGACAATAATGCCATGAGAATTTTAAAACGAATCATTTACACTTTACTCGGACTGCTGATTGCCGGAACCGTGGCGCTGGTAGGCATCATCCTGTATGCGGAATACAGCGGCAACCGCTTCACGCCGGATTCCATCCCCGCCCTGGCGAAACTGGAATCCACGGAAGACGAATCCCGTCTTGCCTACGACGAAAACGGGAATTTACTGGAACTCCCTGAAGACCAGAACGATGGGGAAAGCTCCGGCGCTTCCGCCCAAAACGGAGATAACGCTTCTCCTGACGGTACGGAAAGCACAGACACGACACAGGGCAATTCCGGTTCCGGCGGTGCAGACGGCACTTCCACAGCCAATTCCGCCCCTGCCGGTACAGACAGTAGCACGGACACACCTTCCGATTCCGCCACCGGTTCGGACACACCTTCCGGCACCGGCACCGCCGCGGGCAGTACGGGAACGGCGTCCGCATCTTCCGGCAGCGATGCCAAACGGTCTTATGTCATGGATTTGGGTTCCGGCATTTTCCATACGGCAGACTGTCCTTATGCGGCAAACATCGCGGAGGACAAACGTTCCGAAATGACCACGACCGGTTCCAAGATTATGGATGCAGGCTACCAGCCTTGCACCAACTGCCACCCCGATACGGCGCCGTAAGACGGGCACGACTGCTTACGGCGTGTGCAGAAACGCCCCATGCGCCGCCTTGGCGGCATACTTCCGCATGGGGCTGCACATAAAACAGAGCGCATAAATTGTTTCCGATACGCTCTGATGCCGTGTAACTATTCTGTTGTGACTGTAATAATGGCAGGTTTGACGAACGGAAGTCATATCATTGAAGCCAAACCTGTTTTTTCGGTAAATCATCCAATCATCTTTTGGGCAAATTTCAAATTCATTGCAGCAACTAAAATTTCCGCGGCAATGAATATCGCCACATTCCACCATACATTTTTTATCGTAAAAAAACATTTATACAAAATCCATAAACATATCGAATACCAAAGCGGCTCTATGTCTAACAAAAGTGCAAAGCCGATTATTTCTTCCATATCATGAACTTAAGATTCCGTAACACAAAGGGAAATTGACTATTTTCCTCAAATGTTACAATGCGTTGCTTGTGGCAACGGGCAGTTTGGCATACAATATGGGTGATAATCGAAAGGAGGCTATCCCCAATGCTCAACGAAAATATTAAAGCAATCAGAAAATCAAAGGGACTTTCACAACAAGAGCTTGCTGTCAAGCTGAACATCGTACGACAGACAGTTTCTAAATGGGAACAAGGAGTGTCACATAGTTAAAGATATTGTTTTAGAAGTGTTTCCCTGTGGCTGTTGTCACAGGGAAGAATTGTATTCAATCAATTTTTCCAATGAAACGGTAGTAGATTTCAACTTTCTGAACCCTGTTCCCGTTTTCGTCTTTGGATGCTTCATGGACTAGGATTTTTTCAATGAGTGCGTTCAGCAGTTCGGCGGTCAGTTCCGTGGGGGTTTTGTACTGCTTTATGAGTGCTATCCATTTTTCAGCGTCTGCCGAATCCTGCATATCCTGTGCAAGCTGCTGCTGCAAGGAATCTATAGCCTGTGCCAGCGTTTCCTGTTCAGTCTGGTACTTGTCCGACAGCATGGAGAAATTGCGCTCTGTGATTCTGCCTGTTACTCTGTCCTCATACATCCGGCTGAACAATGCGTCTATTTCTGCCTGTCTTTTCTGGGCTTTTTTCAATTCGGATGCAGCTTTCTTTCTTGCTGAACTGCGCTCGCTGTCACTGCTTTTTAAGAGCCTTTCCAAAAGCTGGCTTTCATTCTGCTGTACCTCATTGAACCAGTATTGCAGACGGGAAAGGATATAACTGTAAAGGACATCATAACGGATATAGTGCATGGAGCATTGGCGCAACCCTTGCCCGTATTTGCTGCAATGATAATGTGCATAAGGGTTTTTGTTCTGCCTGTTCACCCCATAGGCGAGAGACCAGCCACAGTCAGCGCATTTTACCAGACCAGAGAAAATCTGTGTTGTTCCATCCTTTTGTTTCCTGCGGCGGCTTGCTATCATTTCCTGCACTTTCTGGAAGTCCTCTTTTGAAATGATTGCTTCATGGGTGTTCTCTACCCTCCACCAGTCGCTTTCGGATTTTCTTACTTTCCGTTTATCTTTAAACGAAATATTGGACTGCCTGTTGTGGACGCTGTTGCCTATATAAGTTTCCGATTTTAAGATTTCCTTTACTATGGCAATAGTCCATGTGTAGGCTTTTTCCGGCGGCGCATCTGCAAAGTGGTTTGCAAACGTGCCATAGCGTTGATAATTGAGCCATCCGGGAGTGGGTACTTTTTCCTCTGTCAGAATCCGGGTGATACTGGCTGCCCCCCGTCCTTGAACAGCAAGGTCAAAAATCTTCTCAACAATCCACCTTGTTTCGGTATCAATCAGAAGATGCCCTTTTTTGTCGGGGTTTTTGATATAACCCAATGGGGCATATGCTCCGTAGTGTGCGCCAGCTTCATTTCTGGTACGGAAAGCACGTTTAATTTTTTTACTAATTTCTTTCGCATAAAACTCGTTAATAATGTTTAAGAAAGGGGTAAATTCATTGCTTTGCTCGTTGTCGCTGTCAACACCGTTATCAATGGCTATGTAGCGGACGTTGTGTGCTGGGAAGAACAGTTCTATATACTGCCCTGTCAAAAGATAGTTCCTACCCAAACGGGAAAGGTCTTTTGTAATCACACAATTTATTTTACCGTTTTCAATGTCCGATATCATGCGCTTGAAGCTAGGTCTTTCAAAAGCTGACGTTAGATAACGATACTTTTGAAAACACTGGAAAATCA
>CAJUMD010000116.1 GCA_910587275.1 uncultured Kineothrix sp. | reverse complement strand
AACACCTGTTCTTTTTTGTGTTTCCAAAACTCGGAATTTCCTATAAAGCAAAAAAGGGACGGCAGACCGTCCCTTAAAAATGCAGCTCCGATTATCTTATACAAGAGGATACTTATCCGTCAGTTCCTGCACGATTGCCCGTGCCTTTGGAATCCCTTCCCCACCTTCCTTAATGACAAATGCAATTGCTTCCGCAATCCTGTCCATGTCCGCCGTATCCATTCCCCTGGACGTAACCGCCGGGGTTCCAAGGCGGATACCGCTGGTCACGAACGGGGATTTCGGGTCGTTGGGAATAGTGTTTTTATTCGCTGTAATATGCGCTTCATCCAACAGCTTCTCCACCGCTTTGCCCGTCAGGTCGAAATTCGTCAAATCCACCAACATCAGGTGATTGTCCGTACCGCCGGAAACAATCTTGATTCCCCGGTCCATCAGTCCCTTGCAGAGCGCCTGCGCATTATCCACAATACCCTTTTGGTAAGTCTTAAATCCGTCACTAAGCGCTTCCTTAAAGCATACTGCCTTTGCTGCGATGACATGCATCAGCGGACCGCCCTGGATACCGGGAAATACGGCTTTGTTAAAATTATATTTGTCCGCCGCTTCCTGGTTGCAGAGAATCAGCCCCCCGCGCGGTCCGCGCAGCGTCTTGTGTGTCGTTGTGGTCACTACGTCCGCATAGGGCATCGGGCTCGGATGGAGCCCTGCCGCCACCAGCCCGGCAATATGCGCCATATCCACCATAAGGACAGCGCCCACCTCGTCCGCAACTTCCCTGAATTTTCCGAAATCAATAGTCCTTGCGTAAGCGGAAGCGCCGGCGATTATCATCTTTGGCTTTGCCTCCAGCGCAATTTCCCGTAATTTCCCGTAATCGATAAATCCTTCGTCATTTACCCCGTAAGGCACGATTTTAAAATATTTCCCGGAAATATTCACCGGGCTGCCATGGGTCAAATGGCCGCCGTGGTCAAGGTTCATGCCCATGATGGTATCGCCCGGATTGCAGATGGCAAACTGTACCGCAAGGTTTGCCTGTGCGCCGGAATGGGGCTGCACGTTGGCATAGTCACAGCCGAACAGTTCTTTCGCTCTTTCGATGGCCAGATTCTCTACCACGTCCACACAGCCGCAGCCGCCGTAATATCTTTTTCCCGGATATCCCTCCGCATATTTATTGGTCAGCGGGCTTCCCATTGCCGCCATAACTGCCTTGCTCACCCAGTTTTCCGATGCAATCAGCTCAATGTGGCTGTTCTGCCTCTCCTGCTCGTCCATAATCGCCTGCGCGACTTCCGAATCAACGTTTTTCACTTCGTCAAATGAATACATATCCCGATTCCTCCGTTTTTCTTCCTTTTTCCTGCCCATACTTTTTGCTCCGCCCAACGGCAAAGCAAAACATATGTTGAAGTATACCATAAATCGTGCCGGATGAAAACCACAAAAAAGAAGAAGTATGAAGTTCAGAAATATTTCAGAAAAATTAAGAAAATTATATGGAAACTATTCTTTACTTCATAAACAAATGCTGATACAATGGGGAATGATTTCAAAGCAAAAACAACAAAAGAGGCATACCATGTACTATATCATTGTCAATCCCGCTTCCAAATCGGGGCGGGGACGGAAATTGTGGGCGAAGCTGGAACCGGTATTCCGGTTGCAAAACATCCCGTACCGTGTCGTTTTTTCCAAAGGAACCGGGCATGTTACACGGCTTGTGGCGAAACTGACCGCACCGGACAGGCTTCCCGCGGATGCCGCACCGTTAAAACTCATTCTCCTTGGCGGGGACGGTACCGTCAACGAAGCGCTGCAGGGAGTTGTGGATTTTAACAGAATATGGCTCGGCTATATCCCCACCGGCTCAAGCAACGATTTGGCAAGGGATTTGAGACTGCCGAAAGACCCGGCGCTTATTTTGGAAACCATATTAAAGGGAAATGTCGTCCGCACCCTCGATTTGGGTACGCTTTCTTATGGAAATACGGACGGAAATACAGATGGAAATGCAGACACGGACACCGGGAAAGAAATCAGGTATTTTGCGGTCAGCAGCGGCATCGGTTTCGATGCGGCAGTCTGTGAGGAAGCGCTTTCCTCCCGTTTTAAGAAGACACTGAACCGGATGGGGCTTGGTAAGCTGACTTACCTGTCCATCGCGCTGAAACAGTTGGTGGCGGCAAAATCCGTTTCCTGTGACATATATCTGGATGATGCCAAAGAGCCGGTACATTTTCGCCGTTTCCTGTTTACGGCATTCATGATCCACCGGTATGAAGGCGGCGGTTTTCAATTCTGCCCGATGGCGGATGCCACGGACGGAAAGCTGGACCTGTGCGTGGTCGGCAGGATTCCGAAACCGGTGATACTGTTCGCTCTCCCCACGGCATTTTTCGGAAAACACTACATGTTCCCCGCCATCCGGCATTATGCAGCATCAAAAGCCGTTGTGCATTCCTCCATTCCGCTGTGGGTACATACGGACGGCGAGGTTTCCCGCAAGGCGGACGAAATCACGGTCACATGCACCAAACGGCAAATCCGCCTGATGATGTAGCAGCGCCGCCCAAACACTTTTACCGTCAATCGGAAGCATTACCACATAACCTATAACATATACTGCAAAGAGGGGTTGTTATGAAACATCTGATTACAAAAATTTATGGAAACGGCATTACGGCGCATAGTCGGTTAGGGAGCTTTTACCAAAAATACAAACATGCCATTCCGCTTTTGCTTTACGGCATCATCTACATGACTTGGTTCCTTTGGCTGGAGCGTAACGTAACCACGCATTATAAGGTCATCCATGTATCCCTGGACGACCATATTCCATTCTGTGAATGGTTCGTCATCCCGTATTTCCTTTGGTTCGCTTATGTCGCTCTCGTGGTTGCGTGGCTGTTCTTTAAGGATAAGGACGATTATTTCCGTACCTGCATCTTCCTGTTCACGGGCATGACCGTTTTCCTCGTCATATCCACGCTGTTCCCCAACGGACACCACCTGCGTCCGGCGGTGATGCCGAGGGACAATATACTGACTGCCATGGTGGCACACTTATACCGCACGGATACGCCCACCAACCTGTGGCCCAGCATCCATGTATACAACGCACTGGGCGCTCACATTGCAGTCATCCGCAACAGGCAGCTTGCCGGGAAGCGGAAACTGTGTCTCTGCTCCTTTGTTTTATGCATCTCCATCGTCCTGTCCACCATGTTCATCAAACAGCATTCCGCGTTTGACGTCATCACCGGACTTGTCATGGCAGCCGCCATGTACGGCGTAACCTACAAATATGATATCCTCGCGGTATACCGGGAACGTGTACGCACACGCAAGAAAGCAACGCCGCAGGTGAACTGAATGGTAATTGGCGCAGTCCGCCCTCGTTTATGCGGTTCCCTGCGGGGAGCAGCTTACGCTACGGAATTATACCGAGGAACGGCTCTAATTAAACTTAAAGAACCGCCTGCAAATCCGGTAGCCTTCCACCGATATCTTCCGTCCGCCCTTTCCCGGCAGGTTCATGGAATTGCCCAGGATACCGTACCTGAGCCTGCCGTACAGGAAGCGGTCTTTCTGCTTCATGTAATCCCAAAGTTCCTTCTTCTTCTGCAAATGTTCTTCCGTCCCGCCTCGTATCAGCATAATGGACGAAACGGTGGTGATGATTTCCAGGTAATTAATCATATAATTACGCAGTTTCCGGCTTCCTTTCAGCTTCGGCACATTCTCCGACATATAATCCACCATCCGCTTATTCACCCGTATCTGCTGATCAATCCGCGAAATCATAACGTTTTCGTTCACCGACTGCCCCTCCCGCCCGATATAATAGCGGTAGAAATTCACATCCATGTAATACATATTCCTCACAAAAGGAAGCGGCTCGAACACGAACAGGTTATCCACGTAAAACGTATGCTCCGGCAGCACCAGCCCGCAGTCCTTTAACAGCCTGGTACGGAAAATGACGGAATGCATCAGGATATACTGTCCCTTATGGAAATGGCGCACCTCATTCCATGTGAAAATCCGGTTTTCCGGCAGCGCATGGCGGTAGCTCATCACCTTGTTCTTCTTCTCCCCCTCTTTCTCATACACGAAATTGCTGATGAACATATCAAGCGCCTGTTCCCCTCCCGCCAGTTCCCGCAGGATGTCCAATATCTGCCGGTAGGCGCTCTCCTTCACCCAATCATCGCTGTCCACCACCTTAAAAAACAGCCCGGTGGCATGTTCCAGCCCCGTGTTGACTGCAGAACCATGTCCGCCGTTCTCCTTATGCACTGCCTTTACAATGGAAGGATACTTCCTTTCATATTCATCCGCCATCGCTGCCGTACCGTCGGTGGAACCGTCATCCACAAGGATGATTTCCACGTCATCCCCGCCTGCCAGCAGAGAATCCACACATTTTGACAGATACCCTTCCGAATTGAAACACGGTACCGTAAATGTCAGTAATTTCATCGCCCTTCTCCTTTATATTCCCAGTTTAATGTCCAAATACCCTGCATATGCCGCATATGCCGACGGAATGGGAAAACGCTCCCGCGCCTCCTGCCGGTCTATGAAAACCCAGCCCTGTCCGCTTCCGGCTCCTGCCGCCCGTTCCAACTCATCCACCCATACCGCATATCCCTTCATATGCCATTCCTTATGGGAAAAAATATGTTTTGCATCCCCTATGGGACGGATACGGAGAACTTTCAGCCCGATTTCCCGCAGATAATGAAGCACTTCCGGCTCCGTCCGGTAGCCTTCCAGCATCGGAAACCCGTACATCCCCGCTAACAGCCCTTTGGGCGGCCGCTTGCAGAATGCCGCCTTTTCCTCATCCTTTACGACCAAAACGGTCTTTTCCTCAACCACCCGCGCCTTTTTCGGCTTTTTCTTCGGAAATTCCTGCCAGCAGCCCAGGCGGTGTGCCTGACAAAGCCCCTCCCACGGACATTCCGCACACTTCGGTTCCCCGTTTGGCAGGCAGACCGTCGCCCCCAGTTCCATAAGCGCCTGGTTAAAATCCCCCGCCCTGTCCGCAGGCATGACCGGCGACAGTTCCGCTTCCACCCTCTTTTTCGTCTTTTGGGACAAAATATCCTCGCCGTCCATGCGCAGGCGGGAAAGCACGCGCAGCACATTGCCGTCCACTGCCGGTACGGCTTTCCCATAGGCAATGGAAGCAATGGCGCCTGCCGTATAGCTGCCGATGCCGGGAAGACGGATGATTTGTCCGTATTCCGCAGGCATTTCACCCCCGTATTCCGCCATGATTACCTGCGCCGCTTTCTGCAGATTGCGGACACGGTTATAATAGCCAAGCCCTTCCCACAGTTTTACCAGCCGGTCTTCCCCCATGCCTGCCAGTGTGGGAATGTCCGGCACTTCCCGGATAAAACGGTCAAAATAGGGTTTTACCGCTTCCACCCGTGTCTGCTGGAGCATGATTTCCGATACCCACACATAATACGGTTTGGGATTTTCCCTCCAGGGCAGAATGCGCCTGCCTTGGTCATACCAGGAAAGCAGGGGCGGGGCAATCCGCTTTAGCAGGGTATCTTGGAAGGGCGCCTTTCGTTCAGGTTCTTTTTTTCTTTTCGATTCATTTTCTATTTTGGGTTCTTTTTCCGTTTCCTTTTTCGTTTCCTTTTTCATTTCCTTTTTCGTTTCCATTTTTTTCTTCCGTGCCGCCCGTTTTGGCGCGGCTGCCGTTTCTGCTTTTGCCGCCTTTACAATCGGACTTCCACGGGCTTGCCGATTTCCATGGAATCCGCCGTCACAAGACAGTCGTAGGCAAGTATCCCCACTCCTTCCTGTTTGGCATGCCAAAGTGCCCGGGCAAATGCCGGGTGGGTTTCCCTGTTGGGCGAAAAGAAGTCCACGCCCTGCATTTGAACCACGAACACCAAATAAGCCCCGTAACCTTCTTTTTTCGCCTTCACCAGTTCCTCCACGTGCTTCACGGCACGCTCCGACGGGGCATCCGGAAAATAAGCGGCATTTTCCCGCTCCAGCGTCACCCCTTTTACCTCCAGGAAAATCCGTTCTTCCGCCGTTTCCACATAAAAATCAAAACGGGATTTTTCATAGGTTTTTTCCGCCCACACACCCTGCAGGGTGGGAAACAGCTCTTTTTTCCAAAGCCACTCGCCCACTGCCCGGTTCGGGGCATAGGAATCCATGTTTATCATGCGCTCCCCTTTTTTCACCGCCACGAGGTCATAGGCGGTGGCACGCTTCCCGTTGCTGCTTTTTTCCAAATAAACAACCGCCTGTCCCGTCAGAAGTTCTTTGCACCGTCCGGTATTCTTCACATGCACCTTTTCCGTTTTCCCGCCGATATCCACATAAGCAATGAAACGATTTGGCCGGCTTAGAAACTTTCCCTCCGTAATATGGCTGTATTTCATGGTTTCGCCTCCATACGTTAACGCAGACGGTTACATTCAAACCGTTCCAGTTTTAACAGACAGTTGCGCAGCTGCGCATAACGTTCTTCCACGTCACCTTCCCCGACTTCGATATCCGTAGCCATCGCCATGACATTAATCATGTCGTCCGTAATCCTGTGGTGCAGCGCAGCAAGAATGCCCAGCCTTTCATCATAAGAGGACGCATCCAAAAATTCCAGCACCATGGGGTCAATATTCAGTTTTTCGGCTTCCTCCTGTATACTCTCTCCTTCTGTCCCGGCGCTTCCTGCTTCCATACTTTCCGGCGCTGCAACGGATTCTGCCGTTATGCCGGATTCCTGTACCGGCTCCGCCAGCTCAAACCGGTATTCCTGTGTGGCAAACGGGTATTTTACCCGGTCCGTCTTCTCCATAAACATGGAAAGGGGACGGGCATACCTTTGAAAATCACCGTACAGCGCCTGATAAACCACCAGCGTCTCCCCCGTTTCCGAATGTTCGGCAATAGTGACGATCTGATACAAATTTCCTTTAAAATGCCTGTATATTTCATATGGTTTTGGTATCTGCCGCATATAAACCTACCTTCCGTCATTGCCGCTACTGCAGCATTTCCCCGACAATTTTATTCACTGCCGCACCGTCCGCTTTTCCTTTTACTTTCGGCATCAGCTCTTTCATGACCCTGCCCTTGTCCTTCACGGAGGGATTTTCGATACCAAGGGAGACAAACACTTCCTTCACCGCTTCGCGGATGGTGTCTTCCCCCATTTCCTCCGGGGCAAATTCCTGCAAAACAGCCAGACGCCTGCCGCACTGTTCCCGGATATCCTCCCTGTCCGCAGGGGCAAGCTCCATGGTTTCCTTTGTCTGTTTGATTTCCTTTTTGATGACTTCGTATTCTTCCGCTTCCGTCAGGTCCTCCCTCTTGTCGATGGCTTTGTTTTTCAGGGCGGCAAGCAGCATGGAGAGCGTGTCTTTCCTGTCCTTATCCTTGTTCTTCATTGCCGTTACCATCTCCGCCCTGATTTCCTCAATTTTACCCATTATTTTCCCTCGCTTTCTGCTATACTGGTTTATAGTATATCATTTTTACGTCACTTAATAACATTGGTTTATGCACTGTAACGCACAATCAGCAGTTCCACGCTCATCACGTCGTTCATCCGCCCCGTTTTAACCGCTTCCTCCGCCTCCACGCACGCTTCCAGCGCGCCCCGCAGGTCTTCTTTTTTGAATTTTGCCGCCTGTGCCGCATATTTTCCGGCGATAAAGGGCGGAAGCCCTACTTTTGCGCCGATTGCCTTATTGTCATACCCTTTTCCTTTTAATTCCTTTACCTGCATCAGCGTATTGAACTGCCTTGCAATCAGGAACAGGATGCGCATGGCAGGCTCCTTTAACGCCAGCAGGTCGTAATACAGGTCCAGCGCCTTTTTCTGCCGTTTATCCGCTATGGCGTTCACCATGTCGAACACATGGTTTCCGGCACGGTGGGTACAGATTTCCCTGATATCCTGTTCCGAAACCGCATCTTTGTCCATACAATAGCACATCAGCTTTTCCAGTTCCTTCCGGATATTCTCCATATCCGTCCCCGTTTTTTCCAGGAAATATTCCAGTGCATTGCCGGTAATCTGTTTTCCCTCTTTCTTTATCATGCCGAGAATCCATTTCTTCAGCGTAGCTTCGTTCTGTATCGGAAATTCCACCGCGGTCCCTTTTGCCGAAACCGTCTTAAACAATTTGCTCCGTTTATCGATTTCCGTTTCCACGAACACAAAATACGCCGCCTGTGCCGGTTCTGTCAGGTATTCCGCCATCTTCTCCCCGCCGGATTTAAACAGATTGCTGTTTTCCACCACAATTACCCTCCGGTCCGCAAAAAAAGGAAGGGTTTCCGCCAAATCGATGACTGCACCCACGGAAATATCCTTTCCCTCGAAATAACTGTAATTCATCGTATCCCCTTCGGCGGCAAGGGCATTCCTTAACCGGTCCCGGTACTGTTTGCGCAGGTACGCTTCCTCCCCGTACAGGAGATATATCTGCTTTAACTGTCCGCTTTTGATATCCTCATTGATCCGCTGCATCCGGTGTCACCTCATCCGTTAAACTCCCCGATCTGCTTATCCGTCCCCATAATATGTTCCACCAGCCAGTCGGTCACGAACTTTAACAAATCTTCAATCGCCTGCTCCTGGTTCTCGTCTATGCTTTCCAAATCCAGGGCTTCCAGCTTGTTCCTGAAATTTTCATGCTGCACTTTCTGGGTAAACATCTTCTTATAACCGATGCGCTCCATATAGGCTTCCTCATGCTCAAAATGCATCACCGTATACTGTTTCAGCCTTTCCACCAAATTTACGATTTCGTCGTATTTATCAGGGACAAATTCATTCCCGCACAACTGGTAAATTTCTTCCGCGATTTCAAACAAAACCGCATGTTCCTTATCAATTTCCCCAATGCCCGTCAAATACTCGTCCTTCATTTCATACATACTGCCACCGCCTTTCCGCAAATCCCCCTTCTTCCCTCCCCATTATACCAAATTCCCCCTCCGTTTCAACCATTACCCATGCAGGAATCACTTTCCGGGTTCCGCCTTACACTCATAAAAATGATACATTTCTTCTTCCGCATCGTTCAAATCCCTGTATCTTTTCTTTTCCGTCAATACGAACCCCGCTTTTTCAAGCACTTTCCATGAAGGGATATTTTCCGCCCTGACGGTTGCTATCATCCTTTGCACGGGATAACGGCGGAGAAAATATTCCCTGTATGCGTTCACCGCTTCCACGGCATAACCGTTCTCCCTATACCGCGTCCCGATAAAATATGTGATACCGGTCTCTTTAAGGTCTTCGTAATACGAACATCCGACAGAGCCTATTACCACATTTTCATCCTTCAAAACGACCGCATATGCCAAATAGTCCGTACAGGGATTATCCCTGACTGCAAATTCCGTTGCTTCCGCCATCCATCTTCCTATCCACCTGCCGCAGTCCTTATCAAAGCCAATATCGTTTAAACTGCCGTCCAAAGCCATTTCCGCAAAAGCCGTTTCATCCCCCGGTTTCAAATCCCGTATCATTAACCGCTGCGTTTCCATTAACATAACTGACACCTCCCAGCAAATTATATCATATTATGGTTGGGTTGTGTAAAAAAACAAAAAACCGCCCGGTCTCCCAAAATACTCCATAAATTTAGGGGGAAAGATTTCCCCCTACTCCGCATACCTCACCGCCATCCCGTTCCCGATCTCCTTATCATACCCCGTAACCACCCGTTCCTCTCCGGTCAGCGACCCTTCCGCCAAAGCCGCATAGCGGTCGTTTTGGTCCAGTACCTCCACATAGCGTAACTGTGCATAATATTCCTTACCTAAAATGCCGTCCCGTTCCCCGACCACATAGACGAAATACCGGTTATTTCCTTCGCTGTGCAGGGCGCTTGCGGGAATGCAGCAATTATAAAATTCCGAAGAAGCGCTCCGGTGCATGGTTCCGCTCATGCCAATCTCCCCTCTGCCCTGCGGTAAATAAACTACCGCCCGGTAGGAACCGCTTCCGTCTTCCTCCATATAATCCACTTCCAGTTCTTCCATCCCCTGCGCCGTTTTTAACGTCACCGTATCCCCTTGGTTCACGTACTTTTTCTGTTCTTTCCCAAGCAGCGTTTCAAACTGGTAAGGAATTTCCTTATCCGCACAGACAATAGCCGCCCCGTCGGTAGTGCGTTCGCCGGCCGTTAAGTGAATCCCTGTCACCGTACCGTCCACTTCGCTTAGATCGGAAGAGCGTCGTGTA
>CAJUMD010000115.1 GCA_910587275.1 uncultured Kineothrix sp. | reverse complement strand
TAGCTATAAATTCCTTGATTTTTTAAGGGAAATCACTTGACAATATAGGGAGGAACCATGAGTGCATTGGTTGAAATACGGGATATGTGCAAGGTATACAATCCCGGTGAAAATGAGGTAAGGGCGCTTGACCATGTGGATTTGGTCATAAATGAAAAAGAATTTGTGGCGATCATCGGGCAGTCCGGTTCCGGTAAGTCCACACTGATGAATATGCTGGGCTGTCTGGATATACCCACCAGCGGTACATATATGCTGCATGATAAGGATGTGTCGCATTTAAGCGACAACGAACTTTCCGACATCAGGAACAAGGAAATCGGCTTTATATTCCAGGGATTTAACCTGATTGCCAATCTGACCGCCATGGAAAACGTGGAACTTCCGCTGATTTACAGAGGGGTATCGAAACGGGAGCGGATGCGGCTTTCGGAAACGGCTTTGGAAAAAGTAGGACTGGCAAAGAGGAAAACCCACAAACCTTCGGAAATGTCGGGCGGACAGCAGCAGAGGGTGGCAATTGCCAGGGCAATCGCACAGGCGCCGCCGATTATCCTTGCCGACGAGCCTACCGGTAACCTGGACTCCGGTTCCACGAAGGAAATCATGGGAATCCTGCGGGATTTGCACGAAGAAGGCAGGACGGTCATCCTGATTACCCATGACAATGAAATAGCGGCGCAGGCAAAGCGCGTGATTAAGATTATGGACGGCAGAATCGTACACGACTCTGCGAATGACATGGAAGTTGACATAGAAGACAGAAAAGAACCCGGTGTGAGAGGAGAGGACATCAATGAGTGATATGGATTTGCAGAAAACAGACCAACAGAAACAGAAAGAGCTTAAGAAAATGGAGAAGCAGAAGGCAAAAGAGGAAAAGAAACAGCAAAAAGTACAGAAAAAAGAGCAGAAAAAGGCTTCCATGGAGCCGGGACGGAAGAAGAAGATCATCAAGAGAAGTATTTTCGGCGGCGTGGCGGCAGTTTTTGTACTGTTCATTATTTACAATAACATTGCGGCGGCAAATGCCAAGCCGGTGGTGTATACCATGGCAGTGGCAAAGGGCGATATTGAACAGACGGTAAATACCAGCGGTTCCGTGGTATCGGATGAAGTAAAGACCTACTTCGCACCGGTCAGCATAGAAGTGGGGACCATTCATGTGGCGGTAGGCGAGAGCGCTTCCAAAGGGCAGGCTGTCCTTACCTATGACGAAACGGATTTTGCCAATGAAAAGAGGACCGCGGAGTTAAAACTGCAGCAGAACGAAGGCAGTTATAAGAACTCCATCCAGAAAAATAATGAAAGCCTTGGCGATTTGGGGGAAGCCAATGTCAACCTGGCGGTGCTGGAACAGCAGATTACGGATATCGATAATTACATTAAGGATTTGCAAAGGCAGGTGGACGACAAAAAGGCAGCCCTTGCCCATGAAGGTGCCCTTTTACAGATATCCCTGATTGACTGGGCGGACCAGCCGGATACCGATGAATATGAGAATCTGCAGAAACTGGTACAAATCAATACTTATGAGCAGGCAAACAACGAAGAAATCCGTGCTTGGGAAGAAGAAATCACGAAATACACCGAAATGTTAAACAACTGTAAAGAGTATAAGTCCGAGATGAAATCCCAGAAAAGTTCTGCGGAAAGCACGAAACTGAACGCAGGCGGCAAGGAAGAACTGGAAGCGAAAACGGAAATGGAAAACATCAGTTCACAGGAAACGCTGGATGCCATCCTTGCGTCCGAAAGTGGTATTACCGCGGATTTTAACGGTGTCGTAACGGAGATGAATGCGGTGGAAGGAAAGACCCCTGCCGTGGGTGAGCAGTTATTCAAACTGGAAAGTACGGATAACGTAAAAGTTACCATTACCATTTCCAAATACGATTTGGAAAAAATAAAGATTGGACAGAAAGCGGTCGTCACCATAGGGGGCTTTACCTATGACGGCGAGGTTGCGAAGATTGACCGGATGGCGACGAAAAATAACAGCGGCGCCGCGGTGGTTAATACGGATATTAAGATTACCAACCCGGATGAGAATATTTTCCTCGGTGTGGAAGCCAAGGTTTCGATTAGTACGTCAAAATCCGAAGGAACGCTCCTCGTGCCGTTCAGCGCCGTGAATACCGATATGGATGGCAGTTTCGTATATGCCGTGGAAAACGGTATTGTGGTAAAGAAACCGGTGCAGACGGGAATCTCCTCCGCAGTGGATGTGGAAATTAAGGAAGGATTGAACGAAGGCGACCAGATTTTAACGGACGTAACAAACGGTATCTCCGAAGGCATGGCAGTTACGGCTGTTGCGCAGCAGTAATGGGGGTATTTTTATGGCACAGATTTGGGAATACATAAAAATTGCCCTGATGAACATTAAGAGCAACAAAGGACGTTCCGTCCTTACCATGCTTGGCATTATCATCGGAATTGCCTCGGTGATCATGGTGATGGCAATCGGTAACGGGGTCAGGGGACAGATTAACGATGAACTGGAGAGCATGGGAAGCGGACTGATTGAGTTGATGCTGGATACTACTTTGGACGATGTAACCATGCGCTTTAGCCCGGATGATTTTGACCTGATTCAAACAAGGGTAGAACATGTGAAGGGGGTTACTCCCTTAATTGGCGGCTGGGGTCAGGCAAACGGCGCGAAGGGAAATTATGAGGCGCAGGCGCTTGGCGGTACGGAGGCGCTGCAGTATTATTCCGGCAACGGCGGACCGGTCGTAAAAGGAAGGTATTTTACGAAAGAAGACGTGGAAGGCAGCAAACGTGTGTGTGTCATTTCCGAGAGCAACGCTATTAGTTTGTTCGGGACGACGGATGTGGTGGGCATGGGTTTTGAACTGTCCATTTACGGGATTTCCAATGACGTGACTATTGTGGGAATCCGTGAGGACAGTGCCGGTACCTTGGTAAATACCTCGACGAGCACGAGGATTACCGTGGAAATGCCTTATACATCCATGGCGGATGCTTACTATTACTATGTGGAAGAATTCAGCGACCTTTTGGTATTTGCAGAGGCGTCGGAATATTGTACGGAAGTGGCACAGAAAGCCATTGCTTTGCTGGAAAACAAATATGACGTGCGGGGCGAGGGACAGATTATGGTACAGAGTATTTCGGATATGTCCGCGCAGTTTGACAGTATTTTGGGTATCCTTACGCTGTTTATTTCCTTTGTGGCCGCCATATCCCTGCTGGTAGGCGGTATCGGCGTCATGAATATTATGCTGGTGTCCGTGACCGAACGAACGAGGGAAATCGGTATCCGCAAATCGTTGGGCGCGAGGACCGGCTCCATTCTCCTCCAGTTCCTGGCGGAAGCGGCAATTATTACCATGCTGGGCGGTATCATTGGTATTATACTCGGAATCATGGGCGGCAATCTGGTATGTTCCATTGCAAACATTACCGCCAGGACCCAGGTTTCCACCATTATTGCTGCCACACTGTTCTCGTCGGCAGTGGGATTGTTTTTCGGGATTTACCCGGCAAAGAAAGCGGCGAAACTCAGCCCGATTGAGGCTTTGCGGCATGAATAGCGGGAAAGAAATGTCAGCAATTCAGAAATCCGGATTAAAAAGGAGAACCATATATCCTGAGAATAAAAAATAGTCTTGAAAAATAGGTGGGTAAAATATGAGCTGATACTTGGTATTGGCTCATATTTTTATGAAGTATGCCGTCAAGATTTTCCCTAACCGATAAAAAATGTAACTGGGAACGCTCCGATACGGTTGATTTCCACTTGCACTTTAATGGAATTTCAGTATAATATTAAGGAGCAGTAAAGATGCGGGAAAAAAGAAAGGGCAGGGAAGAATTTGCCTTCCCCGGATAAGTTGGAATTTTTTGATTTGTCCGGACCAGAAACGGAAACGGGAGCCATAAAGGAGTTGTGTAAACCATGGAACTGGAATTTGACGTCAGGATAACGGCAAATATTTTATATGATTACATGCTGCGGCATACTTATTACAGTGCGTCAGGGCTGCTTGGAACCGTGGCGGGGGCGCTGATGATGGTATATTATTTTTCACAGGGCGGGGTGATTTTCCTGATTGCGGGGGCAGTTATCCTGCTTTATCTGCCGTGGACACTTTTCATCCGGTCGAAACAGCAGATGGTGAATACGCCGGCATTTAAGGAACCGCTGCATTACCGTCTGACGGAAGAAGGTGTGGAAGTATCCCAGGGCGGGGAGGCGCAGATGCAGAAATGGGAAGACATGCATAAGGCGGTTTCCACCCAAAGGAGCCTGATTGTGTATACTTCCAAAGTCAGCGCTTCCATTTTCCCGAAACGGGATCTCGGGGAGCTGGCGCCGCAGGTCATACAGATGATTTCCACCCATATGCCGCCTGCCAAAGTGAAGATACGGGGGTAAGGACATGACGGTAAAAACAGTGGAAACAGGCAATGCGGAAGAAACGTTTGCTCTTGGGCGCAGGATTGGGGAACAGGCGTCCGCCGGCGAGGTCTATACCCTGGTTGGCGATTTGGGCGTTGGGAAAACGGTATTCACACAGGGGATGGCAAAAGGACTCGGCATAGAAGATACGGTAAACAGCCCTACCTTTACGATTCTGCAGGTGTATGGGGAAGGGCGGCTGCCTTTTTACCATTTTGACGTTTACCGCATCGGGGATGTGGGGGAAATGGATGAAATCGGGTATGAGGAATATTTTTACGGGGACGGTGTCTGCATGGTCGAATGGGCGGATTTGATAGAAGAAATCCTGCCGGAACATTACTTCCGGATTACGATTTGCAAGGATTTGTCCAAAGGGATGGATTTTAGGAAAATCAGTATGGAAGAACGCCATAGGATTTAAGAAAGAAGGGGGCATGGTTGGAAAGATGAAGATCCTGGCATTGGACAGTTCCGGTCTGGTGGCATCCGTGGCGCTTACCGAGGATGACCTTCTGGTCGCGGAATATGACATACAGTATAAGAAGACGCATTCGCAGACCCTTTTGCCAATGCTTGGGGAAATACGGGATATGACGGAGTTGGACATGTCGTCCGTGGATGCGGTGGCTTTGGCGGCGGGACCCGGCTCTTTTACCGGGCTTAGGATTGGTTCTGCCACGGCGAAAGGGCTTGGATTTGCACTTGGCATTCCCATCGTGGAAATCCCCACTCTGGAGGGACTGGCTTATAACCTGTATGGGACGGCAGATTATATATGCCCCATGATGGATGCCAGGCGGGGACAGGTTTATACCGGCGTTTATGAATTTGTGAAAGAAGACGGGGAGGGGGCGGACGGCGTCCCTGCGGGTTATTCCATCCAAACGGTAGAGCCGCAGTGCGCGGTGGCAGTGGAGGAAATTGCCGGAAAGCTGAATGATTTTGGGCGAAGGGTCATATTTTTAGGAGACGGGGTACCTGTGTACCGGCAGCGTTTGGCTGAGCTCATGCGTGTGGAATACAGTTTTGCCCCTGCCCATATGAACCGGCAGAGGGCGGCATCCGTCGCGGCGCTTGCGGGTATCTATTTCAGGAAAGGAAAAACGGTTCCCGCGGCGGAACATGCTCCCGTTTACCTAAGACCGTCGCAGGCGGAACGGGAACGTGACGGGAGGAATATGGCAGCACGGCAGGAGGCGACATGATAACAGTCAGACGCATGGAAGAACGGGACAGTAAGGCGGCAGCCCTTCTTGAAGCGGAAAATTTTTCGGAGCCGTGGTCAGAACAGGCTTTTGCGGATACGCTCCGGTGCAGTTATGCGTATTATTACGTGGCGGAAGCGCCTTTACGGGAAGGCAGGCAGGTCGTTGGAATCTGTGGGCTGCGCAGCCTTGCCGGAGAGGGGGAAATCACAAACGTGGTGGTTGCAGGAGGATTCCGCCGCATGGGGGTGGCAGGCATGTTGATGGAAAAAATCCTGGAGGAAGGGGAAAGACTTGGAATACGGGATTTTACGCTGGAAGTAAGGCGCGGAAACCGTGCGGCAATCGGACTGTATGAAAAGTATGGTTTCCGGGGGGAGGGTGTACGCAGGGATTTTTATGCAAAGCCAAGGGAAGACGCGCTGATTATGTGGAGACGGAAGGATGCGCCCTGACTTTGTTTTGCCGGGCGTCAAAGTAACAGGAATTACCACTGTTTTTGTCGGAAAAGCTCGTGTATAATGACAGATATAGCAGCACATTGGACATCTAGGGAGGATGAGACTATGCGGAAATATCTGGATGAAAATAAAATGGAACTTGATTCCGTGATTTGTAATTACTGCGGAAAAAAATTATTGGTAGAAAATGGAATTTTAAAAGAAGGCTGTTTGGAGGTGGACGCCACCTTCGGATATTTCAGCAGGAAGGACGGACAGAACCACAGGTTTGATTTATGTGAGGACTGTTACGAAAAAATGGTTGCCAGATTCCGGATACCGGTGGATAGCAGCGAGGTAAAGGAACTTTTATAAGCCTCCGCCGGCCGGAGCGGCGAAGTGCATGTGTCAAAGACCGTACCGTTTTTTGGGGCATGTGCTGGATAGGAGGCATATGTTGGATGTATGTTTACTCGGAACAGGGGGAATGATGCCGCTGCCTTACCGGTGGCTGACTTCCCTGATGGCGAGGTACAATGGAAAAAGTATTTTAATCGATTGCGGGGAGGGGACGCAGATTGCCATGAAGGAAAAGGGCTGGAGCCCGAAACCCATTGACATTATCTGCTTCACCCACTACCATGCGGACCATATCAGCGGACTGCCCGGAATGCTTCTCACCATGGGAAATGCGGAACGGACAGAGCCGCTTCTTTTAGTGGGGCCAAAGGGACTGACAAGAGTGGTGAACGCCCTGCGCGTTATTGCGCCGGAACTTCCGTTTCCGATTGAATGCGTGGAAATCTCGGAAAGCGAGCAGAGTTTTTCTTTTGACGGATTTCGGATTGACGCTTTCCGTGTGAACCATAATGTGGTATGCTATGGATATAACATAATCATAGACCGTACCGGGAAATTCCAGGTGGAAAAAGCAATGGAACTCGGGCTGGACAGGAGATACTGGAACCGCCTGCAGAAAGGGGAAACCATAGAGCTGGAAGGCAGGGTATATACGCCGGATATGGTGCTCGGCGCGGCGCGGAAGGGAATCAAACTCACTTACTGCACCGATACCAGGCCAACCGAAAGCATTGTCCGCAATGCGGCGGGCGCAGACCTTTTCATCTGCGAAGGCATGTACGGGGAGCCGGATAAGCAGGAGAAGGCAAAAGAATATAAGCATATGACCTTTTATGAAGCGGCGCATCTGGCGAAGAAAGCCGGCGTATCAAAGCTGTGGCTGACCCATTACAGCCCTTCCCTGGTCCGCGCGGAGGACTTTATGAAAGACGTGCGGAAAATCTTTCCGCAGGCGGAAGCCGGCAAGGACGGTAAAAGCGTGGAACTTATGTTTGAAGAAGATTGATGGCGTAAGAAATGTGATTGGGAGAAGAATAGCCGGAAGGAGGGAGTTTGTATGAAGAAAGAACGTCAGAGTCCTTTGAAATTAATCGTGATTGGGTGTATCCTGGCAGCGTTAGTCGTGGGTTTTTACTTTTACCTGTCCAACCGGACGAAGGGGGACGGGACGGAGCAGGCGGAAACCATCACGAAATCCCAGCAGGTGCTTTTGCGGAACTTGGAGAATAATTATCCGCCGTCGCCCAGAGAGGTACTGAAATATTACTGCGATATCCTCCAGTGCCTGTATAACGAACCTCATTCCGACGAGGAGCTGGAGAAGCTGGCAATGCAGATACAGCTTTTATATGACGAAGAATTCGTGGCGAACCAGCCGGAGGATGTTTACCTGTTAAACCTTGCGGGCGAAATTGCGGAATTAAACAAGCATGACATGAAAATTTCCAGTTATTCCACATCTTCCAGCACGGACGTGGAATATTTTAGCAGGGACGGTTACGAATGGGCATCTCTGTACGGTATTTTGAGCATCCGGCAGGGAACGAAGATGCTGACATCGAATGAAAAGTTTCTGATGCGCAAGGATGAAGACGGGCATTGGAAGATTTACGGCTGGGAATTGGTAAAAGAGTGACGGCTGCATAGACGGCAGGGATGACATGGACGGAGTGGATGAAGTGGACGGAATAAATGGCACGGAAGAAATAAGGATATTGGCGATTGAAAGTTCCTGCGACGAGACGGCTGCAGCGGTGGTAAAGGACGGCAGGGAAGTATTGTCCAATGTGATATATTCGCAGATTGCCCTGCATACGGAATTTGGCGGCGTAGTGCCGGAAATTGCCTCCAGGAAGCACATTGAGAAAATGAACCAAGTGGTGGAACAGGCGCTTGCGGAAGCGGGGACGGCACTGGGGGATATTACGGCGGTAGCCGTAACATACGGTCCCGGACTGGTAGGGGCGCTTCTTGTGGGGGTATCCGCCGCGAAAGCCATCAGTTTCGCCACGGGAATCCCTTTGGTGGGGGTACACCACATCGAAGGGCATATCAGTGCCAATTTTATAGAAAACAAGGATTTGGAGCCTCCTTTTGTATGTCTGGTCGTATCGGGCGGGCATTCCCACCTGGTGGTGGTAAAGGACTACGGGGAATATGAAATCATAGGGCGCACGAGGGATGATGCGGCGGGGGAAGCATTTGACAAGGTGGCAAGGGCAATCGGGCTCGGTTATCCGGGCGGTCCGAAGATTGACCGTGTGTCAAAAGAAGGCAACCCGGATGCCATTCCTTTTCCGAGGGCGAAAGTGGCGGAGTCTGTATATGATTTCAGTTTCAGCGGTTTGAAATCGGCGGTTTTGAATTACCTGAATTCCTGTGAAATGAAAGGGGAGACGGTAAACGCTGCCGATGTGGCGGCATCATTCCAAAAAGCAGTGGTGGACGTACTGGTGGATCATTCCATGGAGGCAGTGAAGGAATATGGATATGACAAGTTTGCCATAGCGGGGGGCGTGGCTTCCAATTCCGCCCTGCGCGGGGCGTTGGAACAGGCATGTAAAGAAAACGGGATTGCTTTTTACCATCCTTCCCCCATTTACTGTACGGACAATGCCGCCATGATTGGGGTGGCAGGATATTATGAGTACAAAAAAGGAATCCGGCACGGCTACGACTTAAATGCCGTTCCCAATCTGAAATTGGGGGAACGGTTATAGGCGGTAAGGACAAAGAGGACAGGGGGCATGGATGCAAATGGACGGGAATCCGAAGCGGAACGGCAAATCTTTTGGGAGAGAAGAAGCATGTGTGGCAATTGTGCTTGCCGCGGGGCGCGGTGCGAGGATGAACAGTGACGTGCCAAAGCAGTATCTTCCCCTTGGGGGGAAACCGATACTTTACTATGCCTTAAAAGCCTTCCAGAAGAGTTTCGTGGACCGGGTGGTACTGGTGGCAGCGGCGGATGAGGTGGAATACTGTAAAAAGGAAATTGTGGAGCGGTTTGGTTTCCATAAAGTGTCCCGTGTGGTGGCGGGAGGAAAGGAACGTTACCATTCCGTATGGGAGGGACTGCAGGCTGCGGGGGAATGCGGCTATATTTTCATCCATGACGGTGCCAGACCCTTTGTGACAGGGGAAATCCTGGGACGCGCTTATGCATGTGTCAGGGAATACGGTGCCTGTGTAGTGGGAATGCCGGTGAAAGATACCATTAAGATTGCGGATGCAGACGGCTTTGCGGGTTCCACGCCGAAACGGGATGATGTATGGATGGTCCAGACACCCCAGGTTTTTTCCTCCGGACTGATCCGCAGCGCTTACGGGGCGCTGATGGAAATGGAAACGGATAGAAAAGCGTTACCGCAAAACATCCGTATTACGGATGATGCCATGGTGGTGGAGACGTATACGGAGCATAAAGTTAAATTGGTGGAAGGCAGCTATCAAAACATAAAAATTACCACACCGGAAGATCTGCAGGTGGCGGAATGCTTTCTCGACCGGGAACCGTAGCAGCGGGAAATGCCCTGTTTTACCGTATTTTCCGGCGGGAATCCGGTATGGAAAAAAAGAAAAGAAAAAAATATAAAAAAATTTGGAAAAAGTTGTTGACACTGGAAAAGTTTTTTGCTAGAATGATTCTTGCGCTGCTGATGAAAACAAAATCCGGTTACGGATTGCAGATTTTGGATTTCGTCAAAGTCAGAAAGATTTTTAGTCGGAAAGACTTTTTGGCAGAAGGACTTTTGAAATGCAGACGCCGGGAACGGCGTATGGACATGGAGAGGTATCGAAGTGGTCATAACGAGGCGGTCTTGAAAACCGTTTGTCCGCAAGGGCGCGTGGGTTCGAATCCCACCCTCTCCGCTGGAGATACCTCTCC
>CAJUMD010000114.1 GCA_910587275.1 uncultured Kineothrix sp. | reverse complement strand
TTGAGCCTATTTTTTTTCGGCTCAGTTTTTCATAGATTACTTGACACTACCTTTATTATGTTTACTTTTATAAGTATTGGCGAATCTGTTTCTCTCCCATCATCACTTGATTGGATGATTGTTGTGGGCGCTGTTTTTTTGCTGACAGCAAATCTGTTCATGTTTGAAATCAATCTGTATCATCAGAAAAAAAACATGGAATTTACAGAAATGCAATTATTGCTCCAAAAAGAGTCAGATTTGGCACAATACTATAAAATGCTGAATGCACAAAATGAAAACCAGCGTATTTTAATCCATGACATAAAAAAACACCTGCAGTCCATTGCTATGCTGAATGAACAAAAGGAATATGCTAAAATAAGCGCCTACATCCGACAATTGGTGCTTTCCCCAGACCTTAAAGAATCTTCCCGGCTATGTGATCATGAAATGCTAAATTCCATTCTATGTCGCTATATGCAGCAGTGCACTGACAACCACATAGCTTTTCACGCCGATATCCGAAGCGGAACGACAGAATTTATTGCTGACAATGACCTTACCTCATTATTCTGCAATCTGCTCGACAATGCTGTGAAAGCGGCTGAATACATTCCAGAATCATTTATTGAAATCAGTACAAGCAAAAAAGTTAAAACTCCATTTACCGTTTTGACGGTCATAAATTCCTGCCGGACAGATCCTTTCATCACGAAAAACGGTAGTCCGACTATAAGTATACCCCGCAGCCATAAGCATGGTTTCGGACTTAAAAGCATCCGCAAAATTGTCGCCAGGTACAATGGAAATATGCAGATATACTACAATTCCGATACGTTGACATTCCATGCAATCATTACTTTAAAGCAACAGGGATTATGAAAAACCATAATCCCTGTCCCTACTTCCCACAGCTTTTACATTTCTGTCTCCTGCATCCCCTCTCCTATCCTACTCCATGCTCCCCACTCACAATCCCATAATAAGTCTTCGCCGTCAGCAGATAACTCAATCCATACGCCGCCGCAAACGATAACACCATTCCCCCCGCACACTGCCAAAGCAGCCTGCTGTCGTAAAAGTAAATTGCCCCAAACAGTTTCTCCACCATACACAGACCCGCAACCGTATGCAGAACCCCAAACACCAACGGCAGGTAAAATACCAGCAGAATCTGCCTGTGAACCGTTCCCCGGATTTCGCCGCTTCCCATGCCGACCTTCTGCATGACTGCAAATCCCTCTTTGTCCTCATAACCTTCCGAAATCTGCTTGTAATACATCACTAAAACCAGGCACATAAAAAATATCAGGCTGAACAGAATACCGATAAACAATAGTCCGCCCATCATTTCCCTGCTTTCTGAACGGTTTTCCAGATTATTGGCAAATCCCACCATACCGGGCTGTTTTTGGCACCAATTTCCAAACTCCTTCACAAAAGCCTGTTTTTCCGCTTCCGTTCCTTCCACGTCCAACTGCAGGATGCGTTCCTCGCGGTCCGCCAAAAAGCCTTCCACGTCTTCCACGCCGTTTGCTTCCATCCAAATACGCACGAAACCGTCCCTTGCTTCTTTGTCTTTTACAATCAGGTAATATGCTTCCCCAAAACCGTTTTCGCCAGCCTTTGGCGCAATCCGCATTTCGGCCGGCTGCTCCTTCACCGTAAGTTCCTTGCCCATAAAGACCACACTGCCGTACCCGAAATCTTTTCCGGTGCAGTAAAGCGCCACTTCTCCCTCCCCCAAAACAAGCGGACGGTTTTCCATCCGGCCGTAATCTTCCGCCAAAAGGACCGTCACACGGAAATTATCCGCCTGCCGCATCCGGTCGGAAAACGTCAGTCCGAACGCATTTCCCTCTTTCCCGCAGGGAAGCTCGATTCTTAGGTAATCCATATCCGTTTCCAACTGCAATCCGTATTTGCGCTCCAGTTCTTCCAGTTTTCCCCTTACCTTTTCGCCGTCATAGTCCTTTTCCTTAAAGCAGGCTTTCATATCCATGGGATAATTAAAGTACAACACCCCATCCAACCCCAAATACAGAGAAGAAGTGCAGGTCAGCGTAATCATTACCATTGTGGAAAATATGCAGATATTGGACAGGCTCGCCGCATTTTTCTTCATCCGTTTTAACATTCCCGATACCGTGATGAAATTGGACGGACGGTAATAAAATCCCTTTCTTTTTTTCAGCGCTTTCAGAAAAACAACACTCCCTGACGTAAACAGCAGATACGTACCGACAATAACCCAAAATACCGCCAAAAAGAAGTTACTGAAAATTTTGGAATCCACTCTGCTGTTTATGGAAAGCCGGTATCCGCATACCAGCGCCGCCATACCAAACGCTGCGGACACCCAAAGGAAACGCGGTTCCCTCTCCCCCTTTTTTCCACCGGAAAGCAGTTCCACCGGCCTTGCTTTCCCCACCTGGAGCAAATTATAAACCAGGTTTAACGCATATACCCACAGGAAAAATACTGCTGTTTCCGCAAAGGCTCCCGGATGGAAAACAAACGTTACATCCACGGGCAGTCCCGTCATGCGTAAAAGCAGCAGAAACAGGAACTTGGAAAGCACCGTCCCGCTTAAGATTCCCGCCGACAGCACTATCCCGTATGTCAAAACGGCTTCCGCGAAAAACAAAATGCCGATATGCCTTTTTTCCAACCCCAAAATATGATACAGTCCGATTTCCTTCTTCCTCCGTTTGATTAAAAAACTGTTTGCATAGAACAGAAACGGCAGAAGGATAATCCCAAGCAGCACCCTTCCGATTTCCAGCATTATCCACGCATAAGCGCTTCTCGGCAAAATGCTTATAATATCATTATGAAGAATGGAGGAAAACACAAAATAGGTAAACACGGAAAAAATACCTGCGCCAAAATACGGATAATATACCGTACCATTGTTTAACACCCCTTTCCATGCCAATTGCGGAAGGATTCTCCACAGCTTCCCTTTTTTGGTTTCCTTATTTCTCCCATTTCCCATTTTCCTTTTTTCTGCTTCCCTTCCGCTTTCCGGTCTATTTCCGGTTCTTAGTTCCGTCCTGCTGTCCATTCTGTTTCCTCCCCTCCGCTGACCCTGTCGTCATTTCTATTTGCCGTCAGCACGGCCAGTGCATCGGATATCATCTTATACATCTCATCGTCCGATTGTTTTCCCCTGTATATTTGGTGAAACACGCTGCCGTCCTTAATAAACATTACGCGCCCCGCATGGCTTGCCGCCTGTATGCTGTGCGTAACCATCAGTATGGTCTGCCCTTCCCGGTTGATGTCCGCAAATAGTTTTAACAGCCGTTTGGATGCCTTGGAATCCAGCGCTCCCGTAGGTTCGTCCGCCAGTACGATTTCCGGTTTCGTAATCAATGCCCTGCATGCTGCCGCACGCTGTTTCTGTCCCCCCGATACCTCATAGGGAAATTTATCCAGCAAATCCACGATTCCCAGTTTTGCCGCCAAAGGCTCTAACCGCCGTTCCATCTCCCCATATCCGGTTCCCGCCAAAACAAGGGGCAGGAAAATATTATCCCGCAGGGATAAACTGTCCAGCAGATTAAAATCCTGAAACACAAATCCCAAATGCTCCCGCCGGAAAGCACACAGTTCCCTTGAACGGATTTGCGCCAGGTTCCTCCCGTTTAACAGCACCTGCCCGCTGGTGGCACGGTCCAAAGAGGCAAGGATGTTTAACAGCGTCGTCTTACCGGAACCGGATTCCCCCATAATCGCCACATATTCCCCTTCTTCCACCGAGAAATTCACGTCGTTTAACGCCTGTACTTTCACCGCACCCAAACGTGCCGTATATATTTTTTTAACATTTCTCACTTCCAACAGCGCCATTTTTCATCCTCCATCCTCTGTCGCATTTTCTTCCGGAAGCATTTGCCGCCACGCTCCCGTTTCCTATATTCCCATTATAAAAAACAGGAAACGTATCTGCCATCTTTCCGGCTTACATTTTCCTGTCTCAAACTTACCTTTTTGTAAGATTGCCGTATTTTATCCCTTCTCCTGCCCAAACCCCAGAATCACCTTCGTCCCCTTCCCTTCCTCCGATTCCACGTTTACCGTATGACCCAGTCTGTCCATAATGCTCCGGCATAGATAAAGTCCGATTCCCGTGGACTTCCGGTCCATCCTTCCGTTGTACCCGGTAAAACCCCGCTCAAAAATACGGGGCAGGTCCTCCGCCCGGATTCCGATTCCCGTATCCTCCACTGCAATATACTCCACCGCCCGATCCCCGCAGGGATTTCCTGCGCTGTCCGCACCGTAAATCCGTATGCAGCCTTCTTTTGTGTATTTTAATGCATTGGCAAGAAGCTGCTCCATCACAAACCCCAGCCATTTTTCATCCGTCACCGCTTCACAGGCAATGTCCCCCATGGAAAACTCCAACCCGCTCCCGATAAAAAGCACCGCATATTTCTTCACCGCCCGCCTGATAATGACACCTATGTCATACCTCTTAAGCAGCATATCCGAGGATATGCTGTCCAGCCTTGCATAATGAAGCGCCATCTCCGCATACTGTTCAATTTTAAACAGTTCCTCCGCGGACTGCCTGCGGTTCCCTTTTTCTTCCCCATATTCCTCCGTCCGCTGCTGAAGCAGGCGGAGCGCTGCAATAGGCGTTTTCACCTGATGAATCCACATGGTATAATAATCCGCCATGTCCGCCTGTTTCCCGTCCAGTTCCGAAACCAACCGGTGCCTTTCCCATACCGATTCACAGAGCAATTCCTGGTACATCCGCTCCACAAGCCCTTTTGGAACCGGCAGCCGGTAATCCCCCTGCGTCCCTCCGTCCAACGCTTCCTGCAGCTTTTGGCATCTGCCGCGGAAGCCTAAAAAATCAAAAAGACATCCCACCGCAATAAAAAAGAAGGATATCCACGCCGCATACAGCATATTGCCCACCACGCCGTCATATCCGTACAAGCCTGCCACCGCCAAATATACCGCCGCCATACCTGCCAGCAGAAGCAGCCATATTTTCTTTTCCTTTATATATGCCAGTACATAAGCCGTCATTTTCTATCTCCCATGCATACCTTCTTTACCTGCCGCCCAACTGGTATCCGACCCCTTTTTTTGTTAAAATCAGGTCATGGATTCCCACGCCTTCCAGCTTCTTCCTCAGCCGGTTCATGTTTACGGTAAGTGTATTGTCATCCACAAAACATTCTTCGTCCCAAAGCTTTTTCATCATGCTATCCCTGGACACCGTCCTCCCCCCGTATTCAAACAATAGCTGCAAAATGCGGAATTCATTTTTGGACAGCTCCACACGTCCGCCCCGGAAATCCAGCGACATATCCGACAGGTTCAATATGATTCCCCGATATTCCAACAGCGCCGTCTGGTTTTGGAAGGCATAAGTACGCCTGAGCACCGCCTGTATCTTTGCCGCCAGTACTTCCAGTTCAAAAGGCTTCGCAATAAAATCGTCCCCGCCCATGTTTACCGCCATGATGATATTCATATTGTCCGAAGCGGAAGAAATGAAAATCACCGGTACCTGCGATATCTTCCTGATTTCCCCGCACCAGTAATAACCGTTATAAAAAGGCAGCCCGATATCCATCAGCACAAGCTGGGGCTGGAAACGTCCGAACACCTCCAGTACATCGGTAAAATCGGTAACTGTCTCCACCCCGTAATTCCATTTTTCCAAATGTCTGCAGATTTCGCCCGCTATGGTTTCGTCATCCTCCACCACCAAAATTTTATATGCCATTTTTAAACCGTACCCCGTTACTTCATAAACTTTACATAAATTTTCGCGTGTTCACCAACAGAAGTAAACCTGCCGCCTTCCGCCCCTGCGGTCACGCAGATATACCTTTTCCCGCTGCCGCCTTCGCCATAGCTGACGGCACATTGTTTCGCCTGTACCACATAACCGGTTTTGGCACAGGTTACTTTCCCGTTTCCCACGTCTTTGTCCTCAATACGGCGTATAAACCAGTTGGAAAGTTCAATCCCCTCCGGGTGCCTTGCAGTACTTCCGGTCGTATAAGTACGCGCGGACATCACTTCACGGCAAAGCTCATTGGCAAGCACATGTTCCATAATCACCGCCATATCATAAGCCGTACTGTAATGATTTGCATCATAAACCCCTACGCAATTAGTAAAGTGCGTGGTTTCCGAAAGTCCCATTTCTTCCAGCCGTTCGTTCATCAGTTTCACAAAATCCTCCTGGGAACCCGATACATAATTGGCGAGTCCAAGCGCCGCTTCCGCACCGGATGGCAGGATTGTCCCATAGAGCAGATCTCTTATCGTTACGGTATCCCCTCTTTCAAATCCTGCCGTACTGCAGTCATTTAACAGGCAGTAATCCATAATATCACTTGTTATCGTATACGTATCATCCAAATTATCAATATGTTCCGCGGCAACCAGCAAGGTCAAGATTTTGGTCATGGATGCGGGATTCATACGGGTCTTTTCTTCCCTCCGTACCAAAATCTCCCCGCCATCGATATCCACGAAAATCACATATGCACTGATTACACCATCCGGCGGAGCCGCCGTGTTCCCCGATGTCTCATACCTGCCTGACACACCGGCAGTCCCGGCAGGATTACCGTCTTCCGGTATCTCCCCATCCTGCCCCTGGACATCCGCACCGTTCCCTTCCTGCGCCTTCTGCGTCTGCTCCATCTCCCCGTACAGGTTTTCCAGCGTAGCCAGCGGGGAAGTGCTGCTGGTACCCGCGCTACCGGTGCCGTGTTTATCTTCCACGGGCTTTTCCCCGTGCATCATTCCTTTCACCACCAGCACAAGAACCAAAACGGCAGCTACCGCACCGGCCACTTTCGCCAGTCTGCGAAACAGCATTTGTTTCCGCTTTTGCTTCCGCATTCTTTCTTTCCTGTGCGCCCACGCTACCCTGCGCATCCCTTCCTCATCGTACTGTTCTCCCACGACCACCACTCCCTGCCATTTTCTCCGGTTATGAATGCTTTCCAACCTTGATACCGTGGTCTGATTATAGCATGGTGAAAAATGTAGCGCAACGCCTTTTCCAAAGAAAACGCGGAAATTAAAAGCACGGAAATTGAAAACACGGATAATAAAAAATGATTTTACAAGGGTCTTGATTCCGCTGGCAAAAGGCGGTAATATTAAACTGTGGCTGTGACGGCGCTACACTGCGGACTGTCCGTTACCAGCCTTACAAAATATTTGTTTATGCCCGTACAAACCAAACGGACAGGAATGGAGGATTTGTATGTATCAGATGAAACCGGAATATTACACGGGGGTTGACTTTATTGACCGGGAGCACACCAGACTGTTTGAGCTGGCGCAGGAAACCCACGAACTGCTGTACGACAGCCTTTTGGTGGATAAGTCGGACAAAATTGTAGAACTCATTTCCGAATTGATTAACTATACGAGGACACATTTTGCCCACGAAGAAGAATACCAAAAAAGTATCGACTACCCTTACATAACCCAGCATGCGGCACAGCACCGCCAGTTTGAAGACCGGCTTTCGGAAATCGATTTGGTTTCCATGTCGGAAGATTATGATGAACAGGATGAAACCGTACAGGAAATTTTGGATTTTCTGGTGGATTGGTTGATTAACCATATTTTACGGGTGGATATGGCATTGGTGAAGAAATAAAGAGAAACGCGCCCGTCAGGGGTCTTTGCAAAACGGGAAACCCTGTTTTGCAAAGACCCCTTTGCCTTAGGCGGTAAGATTACCGGTTTTTAAGGGACTCCCATGAGCAGGAGCGGGCATTTCAGAGGTTGTATTGATAATTTTTACGCATAATATTGTGCCTGGGCTTCCCACAGTTCCCGGTAGAGGCCGGTTTGGTGTTCCAGTTCTTCATGACTGCCGCGCTGTATTACTTTTCCCTGGTCAAATACCAGGATGTCCTGGCAGAAGCGGCAGGATGCCAAACGGTGGGAAATGTAAATGGATGTTTTATTCCCTACCATTTTGTCAAATCCGGCATATACTTCACACTCGGATTCCGGATCTAAAGCGGCGGTGGGTTCGTCCATGATGACGAAAGGAGCGTCTTTGTATATTGCCCTGGCTATTGCCGTTTTCTGCTTTTCCCCGCCGGAAAAAGTCACGCCGTTTTCCTCAAATTCCTTTCCGATACTGGTGCGGAGTCCTTCCGGCAGCCGGCGGTAACGGTCGCCGAGTCCCGCCCGTTCCAGGGCTTCTTCGGCGCGTTTTGCATCCACGTCACTGCCTGACGCCACATTTTCCCCCAACGGGAAAGAAAAAACCTGGAAATCCTGGAATACCACGGCAAACAGGCCGCAGTATTCGGCGTAATCGTATTTGCGGATATCGATGCCGTTTACTTTGATACAGCCCTCCGTTACGTCATACAGGCGGCAAAGCAATTTTATAAATGTGGTTTTACCGGAACCGTTTTTCCCCACAATTACCATTTTCTCCCCGATTTCAAATTTTAAGTTCAAATCTTTCAGCACATAGGTTTCGCTGCCCGGATAGCGGAAGGAGACATGGTCAAATTCCACGCTGAATTTCCCGTCCCTGCGCTTTTCCACCGGGATGGCTCCCTCATGCTTACGCTGCGGCAGGTTCATGTACTCCACATAGTCCCCTGCAAAAACCGCATAACCTTTCAGGCGGTTTAACAGGATTGCCATTCTGCCCACCGCATCCGTGAATTTTAAGATGCTGGCAGCATAGGTAACCACATTGCCGATGCTGATAATTCCCACACAGGCAAGCGTCCCCGCAAAGACATATATTCAGCGTCCGGTTACGTGCCTGCCTCTGCCGGTGATTCTGCAGCTGTCTTTACCGTTTTGCCTGCCTGTTTTAAGGAGGCAAGAAAGGCGTCGAACCTCTTTGCCATTTTCCCTGACTTCCGGAACAGAAATATTCCGGCAGTTATGGCGATCCAGAGGATGACGGCAAGCACCATCAGCTTCTGGGAGCGTTCCTTCTGGAAGAAGACGGCCATAAGGAGCAGGGAGACGATCAGGATCTTGATGCTGCTGGAAAATACGTTTTTTCTCATTTGGTTTTTTCATTCCTTTCCTAGTAAAATAAAAAAGGAGGAATCACATCCGGGGGATTTATTCCTCCGCTGCAATTCCTCTTGTACCGCCAGCTGTGCCAAAGCATCAGTTGAACGGCAGTCCATTCTCTCCACAGTCTTCCACGTTCATGAATACGTCATCCGTGCCGGCAGGTGCGCCGCTGCCTGTATTGGCGTTGCTGCTTTCCGCACGCTTCCCTGCCGGGACATAGTTCCAGTCGTATACGGTGACCTTGGGGATCATGCCTTTTGAGCTGTCGGCTTTGCGGGTGAATTCCACAAGGTCAAGGTCGCCCGTGATAAAGAGCAGGCTGCCCTTTTTGACCCCGGCTTTGCTGATCCGCTCAGTAGCTTTCCCAAACAGGACGCACTGGTAGAAATTAGGGTGTTCCTGTTCCCCGAAGCCTTTGTTGACCGCCACATTGAACTGGATATAATCGGTTCCGTTGGTGCTGGTCTGGATTTCAAGGTCGGCTGTGACCCTGCCCATGAGTGAGATTTGTGTAAACATAGTTTCATTCTCCTTTCTTGATGAAAAAATTTTTGGTTGCATCAAAAAAAGTGCCAAAAAACTGCCACTTACCGGCATGGTTTTTCTGACACTCATTTCAATCATAAACAGCGTGTGCATCTATCCCGATGGGAAACACAAAAATCAATTACAGGAACATTTTAGCACAATATATAGCGTATGTCAAATGAATAAATACAATATATGTATAAAGCAAACACAGCCTATGAAATTAGCCCTGCTTTGCGGCAGGGCCGGATATTTTCGGACAGGACATTTATTGCACACCATCGATGGGTGGCAATATTTCAGTGAAAATAGGTTATACTACTCATCAACAAACTGGAATTGAATTATTTTTTCTTTTCAAATACTCCCCAAATACATACAAGAATCCCAACTATAACAACACCTAAAGATATAATAAACGGAAGTTCTACATCATACCCTTGTAACAATCCCCATAATCCAGATAGTCCATTACTATACACATCATTGACCGTTGCCAGTACCATAAGTGCTATTGAATAAATTACGCCTATTAAAGCTACCACTGCGCCACAAAAATTTTTTTCATAATAATAAGTCCCCTATTTAGTCTTGACCTTATAAATCCCGAATTTATAAAACTCGCTGAGCTACAACCACAGTATAGTTATCCGTGTCGTATGTAATACCCGTTTCCTTAAAATTGTTTTTATGCCAAAAATGTTCTGCCTGGGGATTGCCTTTAACCCAGCCAAGCCGTATGCTCGAAAGCCTGATGTCGGCCAGATAGCGGCACAGAT
>CAJUMD010000113.1 GCA_910587275.1 uncultured Kineothrix sp. | reverse complement strand
CAAAGCTACAGATAATAATTTTCTTAGTTTTTTACATTTCATGTTTTTTCCTCCTAGTATAATAATGATATAGCCACAAGAGCTATATAGTTAATAAGTTACAAAGTCATATCTGATGAATAACAGAAGGAGAATTCCATCTCCATCAGAAGTTATAAATATTTATCATGTCTGAGGTTTCCTTAATGCACCAGACAAAATATAGAGGTATAATCACTGAAGGCAGGATCATTGACGTATCCTCCTTGGGAACCGGCCTTCCGGCTGGTGAAACCTCCAATTAAGTCTGTCAGTCCATTCGGTGGTGATTTATGTTTTGGCTGGTTGGGAAGCCTCAGGCTATACCTGTATAAGCCGCTAGGTTGTGTATCCGCCTTTTGGAAATGGATACCTGCCAGAAAGGATAACATCATGCATTATCAAAAAGTACTTAAGATGCTGGAAAGCATTCCCTATCTCTCAGTCGGGCTTGATGTCGGGGCAGACTTCACATGGATGTCCATCTTGCTCCCTAACGGCACCCTTGTCGGGAAGCCTTTCAAGATCGTTCACTGCGATCCTGCTTCCCGGGAGCTTGCCGTCTCAAAAATAAAGGAAGCACAAGAGACGTATTCTCTCAAAAGCCGCTGCTTCCTTGAGTCCACCGGGATCTACCATATCCCGCTCCTGTGCTTCCTTCGCGATAAGGGGTTTGACTGCTCCGTCATTAATCCTATCATCACTAAGAATAGCACAAACATGAACGTAAGGAAACTGCATAATGATAAATTTGATTCAAAAAAAGCTGCCAAGGTCGGTCAGGATACCTCCCTTAAGACTTCCATCGTCCCAGAGGATGCAGTCATTGATTTGCGCAATCTCGTGCGTGACTACTATTATTTCAAAGATCTGCAGTCTGCCGTTGTGCTGAAGCTTCATGCGGAGCTCAAAGTGTCCTTCCCGGCATACCTGAATGTGTTCAGCAAGGTCACAGCCCAGACATCCTTAAAGCTTCTGGAAGCTTACCCACTTGCAGCGGACATGCTCGCAGCCCCAAGAGACGAACTTGTGGAAACCATACGCAATACAGCTCGTTTCGGCGAAAAATATGCCCTTTCCAAATATGATGCCATATGCGCCGCCGCAAAGGATGCTGCTGTTTTCGGCCGTGCCCTTCCGAGCAATGCCCTCCGGATCAGGCTGTACATAAAAACCTACCGGGAATACCAGGCGCATCTGGACAGTATACTGGAAGAGCTGCATAAGGCCGTGGATAACCTGCAGGGCGGTCCGGTCTATGACCGTATCTGTCTTCTCCAGTCTCTCCAGGGTGTCGGCTTCCTCAGCGCGGTTGTCCTGATCGCCGAAATGGGCTCCTTTGATCTGTTCTCTTCCCCAAAGAAGCTCTATGCCTACTTTGGGATGGATCCCGGTGTGAATGATTCAGGCAAGTTCCATGGCGACAGGGTCCATATGTCCAAGCGGGGCTCCAGCCTTGCGCGGCGCATCCTGCATATGATCGCCATAAACAACCTGAAAGTGGATAAAGCAGCAAAAGCACCTGTGAACCCAGTCATTTACGATTATTACATCCGTAAATGTGCCAGCAAGAAAAAGATTGTTGCTGTCGGGGCCGTCATGCACAAAATCTGCAACATTATTTTCGCTATGCTCCGGGATAATAAACCTTTTGAACTCATTACACCGGAAGAACACTGTGAACGTTATGCCGCAGAACACCCGGAATCTGTAAGCATCGTTGCCTGATGAGGTTTTGAATCAAATCTTAAAAATCCCATGGCAATGGGTTTATTAAAGTTACCCTTTTTTACATCAACTGCTTGAAAAAATTTCTTGAGCATTTTTCATTTTACCTATTGACATTTCTTAGCTGGACTTATTTATAAAACAGTTTACCAATTACCCGTCCCGTGCATCCTGAATTTTCGGTTAAGTGGATAGGATTAAAAACAGCGGCCGCAGGTAGTATATCCCTAAAAGCACTATTAAAAACTATAGAGGGGCAATTAATTGTAAATCGGGTCGGGGACCTTTAATAAGGTATATAGTATATTGCTTTGGCATTTCATAAACCCCCCATTTTGTTTTTAAATATGTTTTTGATGGATCCAGTGTAGGCGTTTTAGACACTGGTGAAACGGAATTAGCAGGAGTCGATGTAAGAGGGCACTCGGTAATGTCAGCAGGTTCATGCCTTGTTAATTCTCCTACGCCGAGTTTGCGCCGCAACATTTGGGATTCACGATACTGCTCAGCATTGGGTACTTTTGTAAACTCAACAGTTTTATCAAAATTCTTTTTTACTACTTCTTCAATTTCTTCAAGCGTTGCATGAAAAAATTCTCGCCGTGTATTAATCATGTTAACTTTTTTGTCATCAAATGCCCTGTGAAGGGCTGATTCTAGGGCTGGGGCATCGTCACTGAATATCATAGCGTGTACATCAAATACAAATGGCACGGATGCATCTCCAAGTTCATCAATTCGATCCATAGGATCCAGTCTTCTTGTCATTCCGATTTTATAAACATCTTCGCCAAATGAACCAATGTTAGAAATAACATAGACATATCCGGCACGCTGGTTTGCTTCTCTGTAATCAAGTTGCTTTAATTCTTCTTCAATACTGGCGAGTTGCTGTTTTATTTCGGAATATTTTTCCTCTAAAATTGTTCGTTCTGTTCCACTTGCAGACTGTAACTGTATTTCTATTCGGTGAAGTGCATTTTTATAGTGAGATTTTTCCTTTTCACTGGATTTTCGTGCTTCTTCGATTTCTCTTTGTAATTTTTGCGCTTCGCGTTGTTCTTCCCGAATACGCTTTTGATCTTCTTTTTCTTCCTGCTTTTTCATGGCATATTCATAGCAGAGGTTCATTTCCCGTAATTTTAAGTCTAAATAAGCGGGGGTTATTGAAATCTGCATTTTGGAATTTAATTTATTTAAGTCATCGCATGATTTGATTATTCTTTTCCGGATGGATTCAACATTATTAAATTTGACTTTGTCAATAATTGCTTCACATTCATTGTTAAAAGCACGTAGTATCTGTTTTACATTATCCGCTACAAGTTTTTTCCCTTGCGAAAGACTGTTGTTGTATGTAAAATTTTTAGGGAAATATGCGGCAGAATTATTTTTAAGCATGGCCTTTTGCTGTTCCCTTATTACTGTGAGCTTATCTTTATACGATTCGGAATTCATTAAGTCGTACACAGGAGTGTATAGCCCAAAATCTTGATATAGCATTTCATCGTCTAAAAAAATGACATAATCTTTTTTGCTTGCGATTTCTCTGTCTAAAGAGGCTATTTTTTCCTCTAATTTTCCTAATTTTTTATTACTATCTTCGATTGCTGTAATAACGGATTCCTTTTCGGAGTTAAGTCTTTGGATTTCTAGGTTTATAGAGGCCGCCGTTTTCATTTCCGGAGTGAGAAGCGAATTTAAGTATTCGTTTTCGGATGTAAGTCGCTCTATATCGTTTTTAAACTGTTTTGTTTTAAATACATCTGTTATTCCCATAGATGTTTCCCCCTTTTTTGTATTTTTTACGCAACGGTCTGCAAGTTTTAGCAATTATGTGCAAAGAACTCTATTAAGTCAACCGAACAATGCCTATCATAGTCCCCATTCTTAATGTGGTTTATCTCATGCTCGTATGCCATGAGTTGCTGGTTGCTTCCTATTTTTGAATTGATTATAATAGTGAAACTCATATCATTGTTGGAAACCACAAAGGAGCGTATTGTAGTGGGCATATCCACACAATATGTAAAGATTCCTTCTTCCATAGGAATTCCCCTCCCTGTGCATATCATTCCTTGTTGCTTATTCGGTCAATCATTTCTTTTACAAATTGTATATCGTCCTTTTTTACGTTCCTAGTAGCATCAAAAAGGATTTTATGTTCAGGATTTGCATATAAAAATTCTGCTAAGTCACGTGCTTCATCATAGGATATCAATTATCTTTTGCAGGGGATGAAGGGCGTGCCGGATATAACTTCCGATGCGTCAAAGGCGTAGTCCGTTATGAAGTTTGTGAATTGTGCCTGCTGCTGAAAAAATAATCATGAAAAGGCCAAAAAAATATGTATGAAGTAAAGCAATTTATAAATTCGGAACCGGTAGTTTCATTTTCATTGCCCTCCCGCGATTGGTGCTTACTTGAACAGTCAGAACTGTGGGGGCGTCTGGATAGGTTTCTGGAAGTTTGTCAAAATACAGATAACCAGATGAGCCGGCAAGAGAAAACAGGGATATTGGAAACCGGATAGAAAATTCTTCCCTGTAACTTATAATTTCTTTTCCGGAACGGCGGGTATGTTCACATACCTTTGTGGGAATGTAGGTGCAGGGGAAACAAACTTTATCCTGAATAATGGAAACATTTAGAATGGATATTGGAAGCCTGGAATGGTTTGTAAAAGAAACATACATGAGCAAAGAACCGTTTTTATGGCTGTAGCTCTGTATGGATAGGGATATTTTTTTACGCTGTGCAAATAAAGTGTAAAAGGTTCCTAAGGAACCAATAGTGGCAAGGATAAAGTGATGTTTTCTTTAGTGATGTAATTCATGTGAATCCTCCTTAAAAATTTATGGTTTAATTTTTTTTCAGCATGGCAGTGCTGATAAGGGGGATTATAGCAGATTTTAGAAGTTTGGGGAAGGAGGCGGGGAAGGGTGGCAAAGAAACCACAGCCAATAATTATTGCGTCAGATGGACAGCGTACGTCAATCTTATGTGACGGGGAAGTATATTGGTCCGAACCGATAACGGAAATTAAATTCTACCATAGAGCCGGGGAAAATGCATCTACCAGTATTACATGCAGCAGATTACCGGTTGTGCCGGATGAAGACGAAAGGGCGAAAGATAATTTCAGAAGGTGGCTGAAACACTTGATGGGAGATTTCCTCACGGAAGACGGGGGGCCGGAGGAAAAACAGGCACGGGGGGAAATGTGTACAAACAGTACGCGCATAGAATAGGGCAGGGGGTGAAGCCATGGTAACGATCAGGATCATCACGAAGGACGGGAAAGTGTACACCGACCCGAAGGACGTACATATCCCCAGAAATGAAAAATACGCGATGCTTTACCGGATTGTGGACAGCCACAAGCCGGTGGGCAAGAAGGGGGAAAACGCTTAGGCGTTTCCCCGTTGGACAGGCAGGAAGGAGGGACGGATGGTGAATCCGGAAGCGGTAAATATACAGGACTGCATGGAAAACTGGCAGTACAGGGGGCTGGGGGTCCTGCTGAATGACGGCAGGGTGCTGGGCTTCGCGGGTGGAACAGGGGAAGATTTGGACAACAGCGACAGGGAAAGGGGGAAATAGGATGGAACAGACGGGAATGGGGACCATACAGTACCCCGTTGAAACAGGCTGCCTCGGTGAGGCTATCCGTGATCTGCTGGTAACGTATGAAACGGTCAGCATAAGCGGGACAAAGGATGACGTTTACATAATTAACGTAAAAAACAGCCGGATATGAGAAACGGGGAAGGGGGCGGAAGCCATGGGTTACAGGACATGCCTGTACTGCGGGGCGAGCCTTGACGCGGAAGAACGATGCGACTGCAGGGATACGGGGGGAACCGCCCGTGCAGGCGGAGGGTTCCGGCGGAACCCGTGAAACGGAACAGCATACACATACCATAACAGGAGGGAAAAACGATGAATGAATTCAGCATAAATATTAAAGTGGAAGGGCTGGCGGAACTGGCCGCGGCCATAAACCGCCTTGCCGGACAGGGCAGTGCCGCCGCGGTGCAGGGGGCGGCTCCCGCATCCCGGACACCGGGCATGTATGCCCCGCCCGTGGCGGCCGGGGCGGGACAGCCCCCGGCGGGAATCCAGCAGCCGCCCTTGCAGGCGCCGCCGCAGGTACCGCCCGCAATGCCGCAGGGACAGGTACCGCCGCAGGCACCGCCCGCAATGCCGCAGGGACAGGCGCCGTCACCGGTACCTTCCGCACCGCCCGTACAGGGCTATGCCCTTGAGCAGCTGCAGGTGGCGGCAGCCGGGCTTATGTCGTCCGGAAGGGGACAGCAGGTCATGGGCATCCTCCAGCGGTTCGGCATACAGGCAATGACGGAGCTGCCAAAGGAACGCTACGGTGAGTTTGCCATGGCACTCAGGGAGGCAGGTGCGCAGGTCTGATGGGAAAGAAAAAAGGAGAAAGGGAACATGCGCTCCTGTCCGCATCCGGCGCGCAGAAATGGCTTTATTGTACACCGTCCGCAGTACTGGAGGACGGTATCCCTGACACGGAGTCCGGATATACGAGGGAAGGGGCACTCGCGCACGGAATCTGTGAGTTGAAACTGTCAAAACTGTTCACGGACAAAAACATGCCGGATCGCACTTATAGAAGCCGCCTGAAAAAACTGCGGACGGACGAAGCGTACCAGCCGGAGATGGAAGGATTTACCGATGAATACGTTGACTACGTTTCCGCCATAGCGTTCGGCTTTCCCTCCACGCCCTTCGTGGCAGTGGAAAAGCGGCTGGATTACAGCCCGTGGGCACCGGAAGGGTTTGGTACGGCGGACTGCATCATCATATACGGCAGGGACATGCACGTCATTGATTTTAAATATGGGAAAGGCGTGCCGAAAAAAGCGGAAGGGAACCCGCAGCTTGCGGTCTATGCGCTGGGAGCCTGGAATGAATACGGGAACTTCTTTTCCGTGGAAGACGTACACCTGCACATTGTCCAGCCGAGGATACCCAACACTGCCTCATGGACGGTCACTTTGGGGGAACTGTTAAGCTGGGGGGAGCTGTTCGTAAAACCGCGTGCGGAACTGGCATACAAGGGGAAAGGGGAGTTCCGTCCCGGCGATTACTGTAAAAACGGTTTCTGTAAGGCATACGGCAGGTGCCGGGCAATGGCGGAAAAGAACATGGCGCTCATGGCAGATGCCATTGACCCCGTGACGGACGGGATCAGGAAGCCGGAGCTGATGTCCAACGGGGAAATCGGCGGAATCCTGAAACGGGCACAGTTCCTGAAGGACTGGGTAACCAAACTGGAAAACCATGCGCTCTCGGAACTCGTAAAGGGCGGGGACGTCCCCGGATGGAAAATCGTGGAGGGGCGCAGCGACAGGCAGCTTTCCGACCCGGACAGCGCATTTCGGGGGCTGGTTGCGGCGGGATATGACGAAGCCGTGCTGTATAACCGGAAGCCCATACCCCTGACGGAACTGGAGAAACTGGTCCCGAAGGAGCGGCGCGCGGAGCTTCTGGCCCCGTACATTATTAAGCCGAGGGGGAAACCGAAGCTCGTGCCGGAGGACGACAAACGGCCCGCCATGCAGCCGCAGGTCAGTGCGGAGGAGGCATTCGGCGGGGACAATTCATATAAGGAGAGATAGGAACATGGCAATTACGACGGGAAAAGTAAGGGCGTCCTACGTAAACATCTTTCAGCCGCGTGTACCGGAAAACGGAGGGGAGGCAAAGTATTCCCTTACCCTGCTGATACCGAAAACGGATGTGGCAACACTGAATGCCATATATGCAGGAATAGAAAGCGCTAAGCGGGAGGGCACCCAAAAAGTGTTTAACGGGGCAGTACCGCCCATGTGCAGGATACCGCTGCATGACGGGGACGGTTTCCGTCCTTCAGGGGAGGCGTTTGGTGAGGAATGCGGGGGCCACATGGTAATGACGGCATCCGCAAAGCTCCAGCCGTCCATTGTCGGGCTGGACATGCAGGCGATCCTTAATCCGGCGGATGTATACAGCGGGTGCTATGTCCGCGCGAACATTAATTTCTTTGCCTATAGCACGAACGGGAACAAGGGAATCGGCTGTGGCCTGAACGCCGTACAGAAAATTGGGGACGGGGAACCCCTGACCGCGCGGGTCAGCGCGGAGGAGGCATTCGGCGGCATTAATGCCTACACGGGGACGGACGGCGCCCCCGTTCCGCCGTATGCACAGCCGGGGCAGGCATACGTGCCGCAGCAGGCACCGCCCGCATACGCACAGGGCGTGCAGCCGTACATGCCGCAGCAGGCACCGCCCGTGTACGGCCAGCAGGGGCAGCCGTACGGGTACCCGCCGCAGGGGCAGCAGACGGACCCGATTACGGGGCGTCCCCTGTTGAACGGGGGAGTGATGGGGATCGGATGAAAACCCTCCACATTGACCTTGAGACGTATTCGGACGTCGACATCCAAAAGGCAGGGCTGTACCGGTACGTACAGTCCCCGGCCTTTGAAATACTGCTGTTTGCCTATGCTTATGGCGAAGAACCGGTGCGGATCGTGGACCTTGCGGCGGGGGAAACGGTACCGCCGGGCATCATAGCGGACTTAGATGACCCGGAAGTGGAAAAAGCGGCGCATAACGCGGCCTTTGAAATAAACTGTTTAAAGAAGTATTTTAATACGGACACATCGCAGTGGCACTGCACCATGGTGCATGCCTATTACTGCGGGCTTCCCGGACAACTGGGGCAGGCCGGGAAAGCGCTGGGGTTTCCCGAAAACCGGCAGAAAATGGCGGCCGGGAAGCAGCTGATCCGTTATTTCTGTGTCCCGTGTAAACCGACCAGGGCGAATTACGGGAGGACGCGCAACCTGTAGTACCATGACCGGAAGAAATGGGAACTGTTCAAGTCCTACTGCGTGCGGGACGTGGAGACCGAAAGGGACATCTACCGGATACTGCAGGAATACCCGGTGCCGGAAAGCGAGCGGTTCAACTGGGTACTTGACCAGTACATAAATGACACGGGATCCGCCCTGGACATGGAACTGGTAACCGGCGCGCTGGAAATCAGCAGCCGGGTAAAGGGGGAGCTGACGGACAGCGCAAAGGCGCTTACGGGGCTGGACAACCCGAACAGCGTGGCACAGTTAAAACAGTGGCTTGCCCGCACTGCCTCACTGGAACCGGACAGCCTGGACAAGCAGACCGTGGCGGAAATCCTGTCGGACAAAAACGAAAAGCGGATTGTAAAGGAAGTGCTTAAAATCCGGCAGGAGCTGTACTGGTCGGAGTTTGTCATGAGGCTGTCCATGCCGGTAAGGACGCAGGAAAGTTTCCTGCAGTATAGGGCAATGGCGAAGCCGGAACAGGACGAACTTAAGGATGTCGGCGGCTTTGTGGGCGGTACCCTGACCGGGCAGAGGAGGAGGAACGGGAACGCCGGGGAACGGCACCTGATCACGCTGGATGCGGACGCAATGGCCCCGGGCAGCACCGCGGACATCCTGCGTGTCCTGTCGGCGCTGGGCTGCGCCTATGCGGTTTATTCCACGAGGAAGCATGAAGGCGCTGCCCCTCGCCTGCGCATGGTCATGCCGCTTGACGTTCCGTGCAGCGCGGAGGAATATGAGCCGATTGCAAGGCGGATGGCGTCCTTCATCGGCATGCAGGTTTTTGACCCGACCACGTTTGAGCCGGTGCGCCTCATGTACTGGCCAAGCTGCAGCGCGGACAGTGAATTTGTTTTCGACTACGGGGACGGGCCGTTCGTGTCGAGGGACGGGATGCTTGCCACCTATAAGGACTGGCGCGACGTGTCCGAATGGCCGGAGGTGCCGGGGGCGGCGAAAATACGCGACCGTTCCGCGAAAAAACAGGGGGACCCGGAAGCCAAGAAAGGGATCGTCGGGGCGTTCTGCCGGTGTTTCGGCATAGAGGACGCGATGGCGGAATTCCTGCCCGGTACTTATGAGCCCTGTGCGGATCCCGGCCGTTACACTTATTCGGAAGGGAGCACCGTGGGCGGTGCCGTGCTTTGCGAGGGAGGGAAGTTCCTCTACAGCCACCATGCCACCGACCCGTGCTCCGGAAAGCTGGTCAATGCCTTCGACATGGTGCGCCTGCACATGTTCGGGGAGGAGGACGACGGGGCAAAGCCCGGAACGCCCGTGGCCAACCTGCCGTCCTACCGGCACATGTGCGAATTTGCCGCGGGCATCCCCGCCGTTTCCGAAAAACTGGCGCTGGAACGCTATGAGGAGGCGGTAAACTGTTTCGGGGGAGAGGTACCGCCCGGTACGGGGCAGGGGGATAATTCGTGGGTGCTGGAATTACAAAGTAACCCGAAGACGGGGAAGATACAGAATACCATACAGAATGTACGGATAATACTGGAACATGATCCGAAGCTGTGCGGAAAGATCTATTTTGATGCCATGGCGGAACGGCCGATGGCCGGCGCACCCCTGCCCTGGGAACCGGAGCTTTACCCGTATGCCGCAAGACAGTGGGGGGACGATGACGATGCGGGGCTGCGGTGCTATATGGAATTAATTTACGGGATTACCGGGAAGGAAAAGATACTGGACGGGCTGGCAGTGTACCTCCGGAACCATCAGGTGCACAGGCTGAAGGAAAGGCTGCTGCAGACGCCGTGGGACGGGACGCCGCGTGTTGACACGCTGCTGCAGGATTATTTCGGCGCGGCGGATTCCCTGTATACGAGGGAGGCCATGCTTGACTTGATAAGGGCTTGCCGGATAAATTCGGCTTGGCTCATTTTGCAGAGGGAAACACGCTCGGAAAACTCGGCGTATTCTT
>CAJUMD010000112.1 GCA_910587275.1 uncultured Kineothrix sp. | reverse complement strand
GTCATTTTTACAACAACTTTTTAATTCCGTTCAGCCGGAAGGCTGAACTGTTACCTGTGATTTCTGTATGGGTAACAGCTCAGCCTGAACTGTTACCTGTATGGTAATATTTCAGACCGCTTTGTTACATTCGCCCCCCAAAAAGTTCCATTTAGAAATAATGGTACCGTTTTCTCTTTGCGGCAAAGAAACATCCTGTCAGAACCGCTGCCAAAAGTTCCGCAGCGACAATTGCCAGCCATATGCCGTCTATGCCGGTAAGCAGGGGCAGGAGGAAGACGGCGGCGGTTTGGAACACAAGGCTGCGCAGGAAGGAGATGATGGCGGAGACCGTACCGTTATTTAATGCCGTGAAAAAAGCCGAGCCCCATATGTTCAGACCCATCAGCAGGAAAGCCAGGGCGTAGAGCCGGAAGCCGTGGCTGGTAATGGCGAAAAGTTCCGCATCGTATCCGGCAAAAATCCGTACCAAAGGACCGTTTAACAGTTCTGCAAGAAGGGTGAGGAGCAGCCCGCCGCCGCCCATGCATACCAGTCCCTTGCGGAACATGTTCTGCAGTTCCCCCTGGTTTCCGGCGCCGTAATGGTAGCTTACCACCGGGGAACTGCCGATGGAGTAACCGAGATAGATTGCCATGAAGATAAAATTCACATACATGATGATGCCATAGGCAGCCACGCCGTTTTCTCCGGCAAGCCTCATCAACTGGAAGTTATAGAGGATGTTTACGACGGAGGCGGAGAGGCTGGAAACCATTTCCGAGGAACCGTTAATACAGGTTTTGACCAGTACGCTTCCAACAAATTTGGTCCCGGTCAGCCGGAGGAGACTGTCATTTTTCCGTGAAAAATAAACAAGGGGAACAACGCCGCCCACCCATTCCCCCATGGCGGTGGCGATGGCAGCCCCGGCGATGCCCCAACGGAATACCGCAATAAAAAGAAAGTCGAGGATGATGTTGGTACAGCCTGCGCATACGGATATTTTCAGGCTCATTTCCGGTTTTTCCGCAGTGACGCAGAAGCTGTTAAAGACATTCTGCAGCACAAAGGGCGTGGTGGAAAGAAACAGAATTCTGCCGTACAGCACACAGTTGTCAAATAATTCGCCCGTGGCACCCAACGCGGCGGCAATCTGCGGCGCGAAACGGAAGCCTGCCAGGGACAGAAGGAAACTGAAGCCTGCCGTTACGTAAACCAGCATGGAAAAATATTGGTTTGCCAGTTCTTTTTTCCCCTGTCCCAGCATCATGGATACGAGGGCGCTCCCTCCGGTACCGACCATAAAACCGACGGTTCCAAGTGCCATGGCGACGGGCATAATCAGGTTGACTGCGGCAAACGGTGTTTTTCCCACAAAATTGGAAACAAAGAAGCCGTCCACGATGCCGTAGAGAGAGGTAAATAGCATCATCAGGACCGGGGACAGGACAAAGCGCAGCAGACGTCCATAGGTAAAATGGTCGGATAACTGGATTCTGTTGTCCCGGTTTTTTTTGCTGCGGTTTATGTATTTTTGTTTAAAGCGTCTCATGTGTGCGTATCCTCCGTTTTCTGCTTTGAATCCAGCAGTTGTCCCGTGTTTTTGCGGAGCAGTCCGGTATATTTTGCGGTCAGCGCAAGCAGGCTGCGGGTTTCTTCCGGCGACATTTCCGCAAAAATCCGGTTTTCCGCTTCAAATACCGGGAGAATATATTTTTTCGCAAATTCCTGTCCGGCAGTCGTCAGGCGCAGATGCATGTCACGCCCTTTTCCACGCGTCAGGGTGAGAAAACCTTTTGTTTCCAAATTTTTAATGGATGAATTGACGGTCTGTTTGCTGATGTGATAATGGTCGGCGATATCCCTCTGCAGGCAGCCGTCGCCAAATTCCACAATGCAATACAAAATGTAAAAAGCGCTGTCAGGCAGACCTGCGCGGAGCGCCAGTTGGTGGTAAATACCGTCCATTTCCCTGTATAAGTAGTTAAATTCCTTAAGTTCCCGTCCGGGTTTTGGCTGCATGTGCATATCCTCCTCATAAGTCCGATTTCGGAATTGATATAGGAGTATTATAGTCCGATTTCGGAATTGTGTCAACCAGGTATTTTTTATATTTCCGATAAGGAACCGCTTGGTATGGAATGTTATGTTCTTGGGTGGGTGTGGTGGATTCATTTTTAAGAATGCCGGATGATGCAAAAAGGATGCAAAAAAGATGGAATTCTGATGCAATTGGATGGTAAAATGGATAAATGTATTTCTGGATGAAAAGGAGAGGGAGGGCATATTTTATGGGGAACAGGGAAAGAAGCGGATATGGCGGGAACGGCAGGAGCAGGGGAAACCTTTGGGACGGTATAGGCAGGAAAACATGGCACAGGCGGGGAACGGCGGCGGTTTTGGCAGCTTTGCTTTTGGTACATCCGCTTTTGGCGTATGGGAAAGAAGATGGAACGGACCATACGGATGCGGGACAGGGTGAGATCCGGGTGGAGGATCAGAGCCAAAGGTATCCGTTGCTTGGCGGATACCCGGAGGGAGACAGAGAGGATTATATCGCGTTGTCGGCATCGTCGGAAACGGCTTATGAGGTAAAGCAGGGGGATACGCTTTGGGGGATTGCCAGGCAGTTTTACGGCAGCGGGGGCGCATGGGAGCAGATTGCGGCGGCGAACCCGGATGCAGTGGGGAAGGATGCCCTGATTCTTACAGGGGCAAAATTGTGGGTTCCCCAGGTTTTTTATGTGGAAAAACAGGCGGCGAGCCTGGGCGGTTTTTCATCTCCGGCATGTTCTTATGATATGCCGGCTAATTGGGCGTATGCTTATACCGACTGGGAGGTTTGTTTGGAATCCATTTACTGCCGGGAACAGCCGGACAGCGAAGTTTGTGTCCATATCACGGAAAACCGGATGTTCCCGGACGGCGTGGGAGACGGATGGGAAGAAATGCAGGAACAGATACAAAAAAGTGCACAAAAGGCGGAGGGAGTGGTTTTTTCCGGTCTGCAGTTTGAACGGTATTTCAGGGAGGACGGCAGGGAACTGCTTTATTACAGCTTTGTCTGCGGAGCCGGGGAGGAAGACATCCGGTTTGCGGTGGCTTATGTGGTCGGGAAGAATTACCTGGCAGAGTTTATCGGAACCTGCCCGTTGGAAGAACAGGGCGGGAAAGCATCCTCTGCCCATGCCATCGGGGAAATTACCCGTTACATGGCGGCTTCTTTTACGGAAACGGATGAGGAGAAAACATGGTCGAGTTTAAAATACCGTCCGTATCTGGGATATGAAGATTGGGCGTATGAGGATTTGCACAATCCTTTTGCCATGGCGGCGGCAGCCTATGCACCGGCGGAGGAACCGGTATTGGAAGGCAGGGATGAGGAAATTACGTTTGTTTCCAAAGAGTGGGAAGATTTTATCCGTATGGTTACGGCATATCATTATGACATGACGGATGAGGAATGGGAGGCATTTTCCGAAAGGCCGGTCCGTACTGCCGATGTGGCTTGGATTACGGAGGTATCGATGATGGAAAGTCCCATTCCGGGAAGGGATACGGTGGCGGTGGAAGGGCTTTACCCGAAAAATGCGGAATGTGCCGACTATAACCTGACGACCCTTGAGGATATTGCGGTACTGCCTAATCTTGAGAAACTGGAGCTGGAAATCGGAAGCGTGTCCGATTATGAAGTATTGGGGAAATGCCAGTCATTGCGGGAACTAACCATTGTATCGGCAAAACCGCTGACGGATGTGGAATGGCTTGCGGGGATTCCCGGACTGGAGTCTTTGGCTTTGCGCATCAGTATGTTTACGCATTTGAATGAAATGGGATATGAGAAAGAGGGCGGCAGTACGTTTGCAAAGGAGGGGGAGACGACAGACGCATCCGGTAAAGGGGACGGCGCGGAAAAAGGGAAGGAAAGCGGGAATGATTTGGAAGATACGCTGGGAAAATGCACTTCCTTAAAATATTTGGAATTGGAAGCGGGAACAGACGATGTGACGGATTTTGGCTTTTTGGGGCAATTGCCAAATCTGTATGCATTCCGGCTCTGCGCACCGGAAGACGAAGGGGAAGATACGCCGGACAGGAGCGGTCTTTTCGGGGAAGATGATTATCCGCAGGTACAGTGTTTGGTGGTGGATGATGAGTGGCTGCGGAATCCGGAATAATACATGAAATGCTTTGGTTTCCATGCCTGACAGTTGAACAGACTTTACACCGGCAAACAAATCCGCTATAATAAAACATACCAATTAACAATTACATCATTCAAAAGGCGGTGCAAAAATCACCCGATAATGAAGAACTCAGAAAAGTAAGGGACATCTTTCAGTCAATGTTAGAGGATGGTAACTAATTCAAAGTACAATCAAATATCAGTAACCAGACAAACCAAGGTGTAAAGCCCGTTCCGTTAGAAAGGCTTTGCACCTTTTTGGGAGATGACGGCAGAAGGGGAATCCGGCAGGAGAAAAGGAGAAGGGATGCAGAATATGAAATACAAATATTTGTTGTTTGATTTGGACGGGACATTGACCGACCCGAAAGAGGGGATTACCACATCGGTACAGTATGCCTTAAAATTTTTTGGTATTGAGGAACCGGATTTGGGGAAGCTGACGCCTTTTATCGGACCGCCGCTTAAAGAGAGTTTTATGGAGTTTTACGGGTTTGACGGAGCGCAGGCCCAAAAAGCGGTGGAAAAGTACCGGGAGTGGTTTGCGCCAAAGGGAATTTTCCAAAACGTCGTCTATGAAGGAATCCCGCAAATGTTAAAGAAACTGAAGGAGAACGGGAAAGTGCTGGCGGTGGCTTCCAGTAAGCCTCAGGTGTTTGTGGAACAGATTTTGGAGCATTTTGCCATACGGGAGTATTTTTCCGTGGTGGTGGGAAGCGCCATGGACGGTACGCGGGTGCGGAAGGAAGAAGTGGTGGAAGAAGCGCTGCGGCAGTTATGGAATCCGGCAGCCCCCGGATTTGGACTTCGTACGCCGGAGTCATCCTGCACGGTTATGGTGGGAGACCGGAAGTTTGACGTGGAGGGCGGCAGGGAACACGGGCTGGTAACGGTGGGTGTGTCGTTCGGTTATGCGGGGGAAGGGGAACTGGAAGCTGCGGGGGCGGATTATATCGTGGGAACGGTCGGGGAATTGGAAAGGGTTTTGATGCAATGAAGGATTCTGATGTAAGGAAGGGTTCTGATGTGAAGAAGGGTTCTGGCGCGGGGAAAGAGTTCGGTGTGACGGGGGAGGACGGCTGGCGGAAGAAGACGGCAAGTATTTTGCTGCCGTTTGCGGTTTATTTTGTGGCGCATGATTTGGCATCCGTGCTGTTTGCATTTTTGGTGGGGGTTGGGAGGAATGTATTCGGGGAAGGGTATTGGGGATTTGTGGAAGAACATTCGGCTTCGGTGCACGGGATTTTGAACGGGTTGTCGCTCTGTACCGGAATGGCGGCGGTTTGGCTTTTGGCAAAGGGGGAAGTGCGCTGGGGGATATGCGGGGCAGAACGTCGGAAAGATGGGAACATGTGCAAAGATTCCTGTTTTTTTCATGGGACAGGCGTCCGCTGGGCGGATTATGCGCTGCTCGTGGTTTGTGCGGCGGCATTGGCGGTGGGGATGAATTTGCTGCTGACGCTTACGGGACTTACCGGCATGTCGGAGAATTATACGGAGATTTCGGCAAGGCAGTACGGGGTTCCGTTTTGGCTGGGGCTGCTTCTGTATGGGGTAGTGTCCCCGGTGGCGGAGGAAACCGTGTTTCGCGGAGTGATTTACCAAAGAATGCGCAGATACTTCCGGGCAATGCCTGCCGTCCTGCTTTGCGGTATCCTGTTCGGGTTTTACCATGGGAATCTGGTACAGGGGGTGTACGGCTGCGTGCTCGGAATTGCGATTACCCTTGTCTGCGAGTGGTACGGGAGTTTGTGGGCGTCTGTGCTGTTCCATGGGGCGGCAAATACGGCGGTGTTTGCGGTGAGTTATGGGAAAGAAGCGTTCGGCGGTGCGGCGGCGCCTGTTTGGTGTGCCGGACTTCTTATGACTGCGGCAGCGGCAGGCATTTTCATGGGGAAGATGCGGTGCGGAAAGGGAGAGGGATTTGGAAATGGGAAGGGAAGCGAAAAAATGTAAACAATGCGGACGGCGGGGAGTGCAAAGAGATATTTGACCTGTGCATGGAACTGATCCGGTACCGTGACATTGATACGCGCCAAATTGCGGAAGCGGCATGGAAAGAAGGAATCATCCAGTGCCGGGAAATATATAAGGATGCCCCGGATTGGGTTGTGGATGAGATGATAAAGATGCTGGGGGATGACGCTGCGGATTCCCGCACGGCCGGATACCTGCTGCTATGTCTGGCGCAGGCAGGGGGTGGGAAGGTATTCCGGGCGTTTCTTGATTTGGAAAGGCATCCGCGCAAATGGCGGGAAAAGCTGTATGTTGGCCCGGCGGTGTACGCGGCATATGGAGGCTGGTCTTTTGACTCTGACGGGAAATTCCTGGAGACAAATTTCGGGAAATGTTATCCAATGGTAAAGGGAACGGAGGAAGAAAAAAGGAAAAGCCCCGTAAAAATCGGCGTGGGTACGGCAGAAAAGTGTCCCCATTGCGGCGGCCGGATCATGAACCGGTTTGCTTTTTGGATTCAGGACTGTGAAATCAGGTCCTGCCCCGGCTGCGGGAAACCGATGAAATACCTTGCCCAAATACAGTGGGATACGGTGATGGACGCCATGGAAGGCAATGCCTATATTGAAATCTGCAGGGAATGTAAAATTATGGCGGTGCTGCACCAGCAGACGTAAGAAGGGGTTCCGGCTCAGACACCATTAAGGAATTCGTTTTTTTACTCCTGCAGGCATCTGACCAGGCGGAAAACCTGCTCTGCCGTTTCACACAGGTTTTGGCTGGCGCGAAACGGCTGCATGGCTTCCGGCAGGGTCTGTATGGTGCGGAGAACCGGGAAAAAGGCATCGATGCCGTGGGTGTTGCAGGCGGAAGCGTCTTCCGTGGCGCACCCGGAGAAGGCAACGACCTTTTTCCCGTATTTTTTTGCCAGTTTTGCCACGCCGACGGGGGCTTTGCCGAACACGGTCTGTCCGTCCAGCTTTCCTTCGCCGGTGACAACGATGTCGGCATCTTTGATGTAAGATTCCAGCCCGGTTTCTTCCAAAACAATCTGAATACCGGATTCCAATACGGCATTGGTATACGAAAGGAAGGCGAATCCGAGCCCTCCGGCAGCTCCCGTCCCGGCAGCTTTCGCGTCGGCATGGGGATATTTTGCCGCGGTAAGCGCGGCGTAACGTGCCAGCCAGCCGTCCATTTGCGCCACGGTTTCCGGGTCTGCCCCTTTTTGGGGACCGAATACGGCGCTGCAGCCCTGTGGACCGCACAGAGGGTTTGTCACATCGCAGGCGATGCGGAAGGTGCATTCCTTTAGCTGCGGCAGCATGGCGTTGTCCGTAATGGTTTCCAATTCGGCAAGTCCTTTGGCGCCAAAGGAAACCGGTGTCCCGTCTTTTTTTAACATGCCGAATCCCAAAGCCGTCAGCATTCCCGTGCCGCCATCGTTGGTAGCGCTTCCGCCGATACCCATGAGAAACCGGCGGCAGCCTTTGGATATGGCATCCTTAATCATTTCCCCGACTCCGTAAGTCGTGGTGTACAGGGGATTCCGGTCCGGTGCGTCCACAAGCGTGATGCCTGCCGCGCCGGACATTTCCATGACGGCGGTGTGACCGCCTTTTTTTCCGTTTTTTATGATTCCGTAAGCGCATTCCACGGGGGAGCCTAAGGGTCCCGTGACCCGGATGCGTTCCAGCGCGCCGCCCATGCCTTGGGTCAGCGCTTCCACCGTGCCTTCCCCGCCGTCGGCAAGGGGGCGGACTTGGATACCGGCATGTGGAACGGCGCGTTCTATACCTTTTTTCACTGCATTACCCGCCTCTAAGGAGGACAGGCTTCCTTTAAAAGAATCCATGGCTATGACGATGTGCATTGTGCTTTCTGCTTCCTTTCCGTTTGGAGGGCAGCGTCCTGCTATGCAGGACAGTATGAATTTCACATAATATAGTTTATATGATATCGGTAATCGTCCGTTAGACCGGCTGCCTGTTTTGTGTTTTCATTTATTATTATACACTGGTCTATATCGGTTGAAAATGTAATTTTTCTTGAATTTAAGCAAAATGGAATGGCGTAGTTGGTTCATACCATGCCGGCTTCGAGGTGTCTTCGCACATTATATGTGCGAAAATCCCAAGTGGTACAGCGCCAAAATGCGCATTTTGTGTGCATCGCGAAGCGTGTTACTGGTCACGGAGTGAACAGTAACATGGCGTATGCCGGTGTATTGGTAAATGATGCAGAAATGATGCAAAAAGGATGATATTATGATGCATTGCCATTTTATAATATGGGAAAATACGAACGGAAGGGCGTGCGGAAATGGAAGAAATAATAAAGGAACGGCTGGGAAGAAAAAGTGGAAAATGGTTGGCATTGCCGTTGGCGTTGGCTGTCTGCTTACAGGCAGGATGCGGCGGAACCGGAACAGGGGGCGTGCCGGCGGGGGAGAGCCGTGTGGAAGAAAGGGAAAGCGCCGGAAATTTTATGGAAGAAACAGGGGAAGGGGAGAAGGAAGCAGAAGAAGGTTTGGAGAACGAGCCGGAGAAAGAATCAGAGAACGGGCCGGAAAAAGAATCGGAGAACGGGCAGGAGAAAGAATCAGAAAATGAACCGGAAAAAGAATCGGAAAACGAACCGGAAAAAGAAGCCGGGGATAGTTCCCGCGTTGTGGGAAGAAAAGTACCCGCAGGGAATTTGGAGCTGACGTCCGTATCGCTTCCGTTTTATGAGCAGGAAGCTGGGGAGGATACGGTGGTTTCCGTCGGAAGCCTGGAGATTATCCTTCCGGTTGGCTGGGAAGCGGAGGAAAGGGTATCCGGCGATGGGGTGGCACAGTATGTCCTGAAGGATGTCCATTCCCGGTGTGAAGGCGGCGGAATCGAAGGGCATAAGGACGGCTATGAACATGACATTGTGATTATGCCTTACCGGATTGAGCGGATGCCGGAACGGAATTGCCAGTTGGCGGCGGAAATGAGCGGGTATTTTCCGGTTCCCTTGCTGTGGGGAATTGCGGGAAGTACGGGAAATACGAAGACCGGTGAGATTGACGGCTGTTGGCTGCAGGGGGAAAATAAGGAATTGTGTGAAGAAGAATATTTTCTTTTTTCGGAAAATGGGTCGGGGGGAATGGAACTGTTCCATATCAGGGAGGGGGGATACCAAATCACTGCCTATGGAAATGAGATTGAGGCGTTTGATGATTTTATGGATGGCGGGTTGGTGTGGACAAATGGAGGAACGTATCCCGTTCATCGGATTTTGGAAAACCGGAAGGAGGCATATTTCAGGCTGGACGGGAATAGGAATGATCCCCTGTTTTTGGTTGCACAGGACGGAACGGAGAAAATAACGGTATACCGGATGGGAGATTACGGTACGCAGGTGTGCACCCAAACACTGGATGGTGTTTTTTCATTGGATTTCATGGGAATTGCGGATTTAAACCAGGACGGTTATGGGGATATCGTGTGTAAAAACTGGGTGCTGGATTCGGCGGACAAGCCGGATGATTGGGAAGAAGATGATTTTGACGGTTATCTGTGGGATGCACAAAAGCATATGTTTTCCTATGTGGATGGCAGGGAAATGCTGGAGAAGTATGGTTCTTTTTGGGAAGAAATGTGGGAGGGCTGGGAAGAAACGCGGAATTATGCGGGGATTGTACCGGAGGAACTTACGGATTATGTGGCGGAATATCTGTTAAAGAGCAGGGAGGAATTGCAGTCTGCCATGTTGGCGCTTGTATCGGACGAGGAGCTTTCTTTGGAAGAAGTGGAGATGCTGGCAGAGGAAAATGCGGAGATTAAGAGGGAGTTTTTGCGGACGGTGTCCCAACATTCCGGGATCGGGATATGGCTGCGGGTGGATGCGGACAACGACGGTATCGGGGATATCTTTCTTTGCCAGTATTTGGGCGGAACATTGGGACCGGTGTCTTATTATCTTTTCCGGGGGACGGAAGACGGACATTATGTGCTGACAAGCAGCCATGAGCAGCTTAAGGAGGAATTTGCTTTCCTGCAGTGGGAAGGGAAGAATTATCTGGCAAAGACTACCTGGGATTTTGGGAAGAAATGCGTAAACGGGATATCTCTGGAACGTTATGAAAACGGCAGGCACCGGGGCGGGGTATGGCTTGCCGTCACCGCTAAAGAAGGGGAAAATGCCCGCAGTATCACTACGTCTTATGTGGCGGATGAAAAATACCGGGATTTGGCGTCGGGGATGGAGGAATTTGCCAAAATGTATGAAATCGGATCAAGGACGTCCGGCGGAACGGCGGAAGAAGCATGTGGGGATTCCGGGCATGACAGAAGATGCGATATGGACAATGACGGCGCTTTGGAAGAATACCGCGTATCCCTTTGGCAGACGACGAATTATTACACGGTAGACAGTCTGACATTCCAATCGGAGGACGAAAAATTAAGAGGAAGAATTTATGACATGATAAGCAGAGAAGATGCGGCAGGGATTCCTTTGAATCTGTGGGTGGACGAAACGGAGTACGGAAACGTGGTTTATATCCTGTATGAGGAAGGGCTGTATGATTTCCATATCTGCGGATACTTACTTACGGGGGAGGGCAGGAAGCTGCTGCAGGTGGACTGCCTGACGCAGACGGAGGTGACAGCGCAAAAAGTGGAAACGTTGGAAGGATATACCATGAAGGGATAAAGGCAGGAGGCAGCCCTTTCCTTTCGGGGAATGGGGTTGCCTCCCGGTTTCGGGTTTCCGTTTTCCGTTCCGGGAACCGGTAGAAACCGGTATGCCGGGGAACGGAGGCGGGACAGGAAAAGTCCAAACAAGAAAGGTTCAAACAAGAAAGGCATGAAGGTTTTCATCGAGGCTGTAAATTTTTCTGTGTCTATGGAGGAAAAATCCTTCCGGTAAAATTC
>CAJUMD010000111.1 GCA_910587275.1 uncultured Kineothrix sp. | reverse complement strand
TGATATCGTCACTTGTAAAATTTTTGGATTTCAACCATTCGATAAGATTTAGAACTTCTCTTGCCGTCATCGCTTTTAATACCTCCATCCGTCAATCTCCTTTCCATTCATCTGATTTACTTGCCTCATCTGATAATACTATTGCAGCATATTTAAACTATCTCATGAAACATTCTTAAACTATTCTTTTGATATTTTTTCATCCACACACATTTCTATAAATGCAGACAAGGACATTCCTGCCACCTTTGCCGCCGCTTGATATTCCGCTTTCTTCCCCTTTCCCGCCATAACAGTAATTCTGTCATATTTTTCTTTCTGATATTCATTCACATAAGCAAACGCCGCTTTTTTATCCGCAAATGCCACCCCATCACCTCCTGCCTGATTCTATACTATCATCTACAGAAATTTTTTTCAAGCATATTTAAACTTTTTTATAAATATATATTGGCTGAATATTTATACTATGCTATACTGATATAATCCATATCATCCGCTAAATATGCTAAACCGGGAAGCCTTGATAGAAAAACGCCTGCTAATTCTTCTTCCCCTTAATCTTAAACTTCACAATATTCTGCTCCTGCTCGCAGTCCAGAATATTCAGGGAATTGATAAACGAAGAAAACTTGGAATGCCCGAAATTACGCACGTCAAAATCCGGGAACCGCTTTCCCAACTGGTTGCGCAGCTCCGCCGACAAAATCCATTCGTCATCATCGGAGCACTCCTCCACAAGGGACAGTATCGCCCGTTTAATCATTTTCAGGTCTGTCTGGGGTCTTAGTTCTTCTTTCCTCTTTTTTGCCAAAACCGATGCTGCGGTTTTCGTTCCTTTCTTCACCTTCGTCGTTTTCAATGCCGTTTTCGCCGCCGCAGTCCCGTCTTTCCTAACCACGCCTTCATCTTCCTCCTGCTCCTTGGAGCGGAATATGATGTCCAAATATTTAAACTGGTTACATGCTGAAATAAACGGCTTGGGCGTCTTGCTCTCCCCCATGCCGATGACCTGCATTCCGGCTTCCTTCAGCCTTGCCACCAAACGCGTAAAATCGCTGTCCGATGAAACAATACAAAATCCATCCACCGTACCGGAATACAGAATATCCATGGCATCGATAATCATCGCCGAATCCGTGGCATTCTTTCCCGTGGTGTAGCTGTACTGCTGGATTGGCATAATGGAATTATCCAAAAGCACATTTTTCCAGGAACTGAGCCTCGTATTCGTCCAATCCCCATATATTCTCTTATACGTGGCAATCCCGCTCTTAGCCGTTTCTTCCATAATAATACCCACATACTTATCCGAAATATTATCTGCATCAATCAGTACCGCAAACTTTAAATCCCTATCCATCCAAACCCATACCTTTCCTGTCCGTGCCGCATCAAAAACCGGCGCACGCCCATTCCCCGTTTTCTTTCTTTCCCACTTTTTACCAATACTTATATCATACCCTAAATTTTTCCCTTCCACAACCCCTAAACCTTCCCCAAATCCACCTGCGCCGGATTATCCAGTAACTTCCCGTCGCGGTCAAACCGCGAACCATGGCACGGGCAGTCCCAACTCAGCTCGTCCGGGTTCCACTCCAGCGCACATCCCATATGGGGGCAGCGGGGCGTTGCCGTAAACAGCCCTTTCCCAAGCCCCTTCGCCGCTTCGATTCCTTCCTCCGCCAGCTTTCCCGCCGATGCCTGCAAATTCAGTCTCTGCGGGGAAAACACTTCCTCAAAACGGCTCTTTCCTTCCGCCGCCAGGTCCCGGATAATCATTGCCGCCACCATGCTGCTGCTCATTCCCCATTTGCGGAAGCCGGTCGCCACATACCAGTAAGGATATTCCGCCGAATATCTCCCGATATAGGGAATGTCGTCCACAGGCATACAGTCCTGTGCCGACCAACGGGTCACTTCCCGGCACATCGGGAACATTTTCTCCGCTGCCAGCCTCAGGTCCCTGTACTTTCCTCCTCCTTTGTTGTCCCCCGTCCGGTGCCCGCCGCCGCCTAATAACAGAATATCCCCGTTCTTACGGAACGACAATCCGTCTTCGTCGATTCCGTAATACATATGGTCCATCTGCTTCGTATTCTGCAAAGCCAGTACATAACTGCGCTCCTGATGCATCCGGAGGAAATAGAAGCCGGGAATGTTCAGAAACGGATAATGGGTGGCAAATACAATATGCTTCGCTTCCACCCTGTAATCCTCCGTATAAATCTCATGCCCTTTTACGTCCAATACCCGCGTGTTCTCATACACCGTCAGCCCCTCCGCAACCCTTTCCAGGAAAAGCAGCGGATGGAATACCGCCTGGTCATAAAAACAAAGCGCTCCCTTTACCGGAAAAGGGAGCTCCGTTTTCGTGGTATATTCGGCACAGATGCCAAGGTCCTTCGCCGCTTCTTCTTCCTTTAACAGCGCTTCTTCCTCCTTCCTGGTATACAGGTAGGCATTGCAGTTGCGGAACAGGCAGTCCATTTTTTCTTCTTCCGCCATTTTCCTGTACTGCGCAATGGCGGCACGGTTCGCCTCGGCATACAGCCCTGCCTGCTCCTTTCCCACCTTCTCTGTCAATTTATGGTAAACCAGCCCATGCTGCAGCGTAATTTTCGCCGTGGTATTCTTCGTCTGTCCGCTAAAAAGGCGGGCAGCTTCCAGCACTACCGTTTCCATTCCAAGCTGCTCCAAAAAGCAGGCGGTCAATACGCCGGCAATTCCACCTCCGATTACCGCCGCATCCACCGACAGGTTTTTCCTTAACGGCTGCCGTTCTTTTTGTTTCGCTGTCATCGTCCATATAGAATCCATTGTCGCACCTTCTCCTTATTCCTAAAATTTTATCAGAAATTTCCATAAGGAGTATTGACCGTAACGGCGGATTCTATACGAATCCTTTAGTTCCCGCATTCCCTGCAATATCCGTACAATTCCAGTTTATGCCCTGTAACCGTAAAATCCTCTGCCGCATCAATGGGCGCATGTTCAAAGGGACAGTGTTTTAACGGAATCAGCTTATGGCATTTCAGGCAGACGGCGTAATGCCGATGCTGTCCCAAACGCCATTCAAAATATGCCATATCGCTGCCCGAAAGCGAAGACTTCACCACATACCCTTTTTCCTCAAACACCGTTAAGGCACGGTATACCGTGGAAATGGCAAAGTTTACCGTTTCCGGTTCCCTCTCCCGCAGCAGGCGGTTATAAATATCCACGGCACTCAGCGGCTCCCCCGCACACCTTAAAATCCGGAATATTTCCTCCCGCTGTTTGGTTTTCTTTATGTCTGCGGGAAATTCCAATTCCGCATCTTCCCCTTCCTTATTCCTCACATATCCATGCCCATCCTTCTCCTGATTTCGCTCCATCTTTATACCCCATGCCCGACCTGACAGGCTTAAATCATATCCAGTAACATGCCGGATGCAACACCGATTGCATACAGCAAAAACAGTATTTTCAGGTTTTCCTTACGGTTCCCGTTGACCCGGAACAACACCAAAAGCCCCACGCCGCTGCCAACCAGCAGACCTGCCATCATGACGCCAAACCCCATCAGTCCTTCCAGGTAAAGCTGTGTAATGACCACGGAAGATGCGCAGTTCGGTACCAGCCCCACCATTCCCGCAATCAGGTGCCCTGCCAGGGGGCGGTTCAAAACCATATCCGCCAGGACTTCCTCCCCTGCCATTCCGATTACCGTATTTAGCAGAAAGGAAACCAGCAAAAGAAACAGAAAGACCTGTACCGTATGCCCCGCTGCCGATTTAAGGATACCTTCCCCGCAGCAGCAATGGCTGTGCCCGTGCGAAACTCCTTCCTCCGCCGCGCCGCCATGCGGGCAGACGATGCCTTCCCCCGTCCCGCCATCCTGCACACAAACGGTCCCGGCTTCCGCTTTCCCCATGTTCTTCCCCATTTTCCGCCGGACAAAAAAGTCCACGGCAAACCCTGCCGCCATGCCAATCAGTACTTTCGTGCCCAGCAGCTTAAAAATCATATCCAAACCGGCATGTTCGGATATCAGGATGGGCAGCATTTCATCCGACGTGGAAAGGTAAATGGCAAGCAATGTTCCCAACGTAATGACATTGCCCGCATACAGCCCCGAAGCGGCGGCAGAAAACCCGCATTGGGGAAACACCCCAAACACCGCGCCGAATACCGGACCGAAATGCCCGGCTCTTTCCATACGCCCCCGTGCCTTTCCCCCCATCCTGTGTTCCATATATTCCATGGCAACATAAGTGAGAAACAAAAAAGGCAGTAATTTCACCGCATCCGCCACAGTATCGCTAATTATATCCGCAAAATCCAGCATGAAGTCCTCCTTTGCAACTGCAACTCATTTGCATCTGCACAGGATTCATCATACCATAACTTTCCGGTTTGTCAACCCGCAATATCCCTTTCGTTTACAAACACGCCCTTCAACCGTTCCATCCCAAACCGTTTGGTAAACCATTCGCATTTACACAAAAACAGGTAATAAATATTCAGCCCGCAGCCGTGTATGGTTTCAAAATTCCCCTGTCCTTTGGACAGTATCACGTCCGCACCGCTAAGAGCGTGCTCCGCTTCCTCCGACAGCAGATTCCTTTGGGTCCCCGCCACGCCGTTTCCGTTCCCGATGACCTTTACCATATCCGTCAATCCCACATCTTCCGCATCGCCCGGCACCGCATCGTTTAACACCGGCATTCCCCTTACAATTACGGTAATTTCCAATTGGGGATACTGCTCCTTCAGAATCTTTATTAACAGTTTGTCCGCCACGATTTCCCCACAGTTATCCGCCAAATACGCCAGTTTCCCTGCCGTTTCCAGCTCATTCCGCAGACTTTTTAACACAGCCGCATCCAAGGCTTCCCCCTTTGCCTCCCGCAGCAGTCCGAGCAAAGTCTCCTTCTCCACATGGTTCGTCGCCCCGTAATCAATATAGTTTGCCGTCCTTGCATAATTCAGCGCATACCTGAGCACTTCCTCCCGGTCTGTCCCCATGCGGATATCCGCCTCCAGTTCCGATTCCAGTCCCAACATCAACGCATTAAATTCCTTCTTTTCCTTTTCGTAATCCGGAAGGCTGCCGAAGTAGCGCCGGTAAACCCTGTTAATCCCATATACCAAATACGGCGCCGTCGCATCTTCCCCGGAAGAAGCAATGATACCCGCCACTTCCTTTAAATAAGCGGATTTTACGTCCTCGTCCTCTATCTGCCGGATTCTCTCCTCCTGCCTGTCCAACAGACACCGGATACACGTTGCACTAATCTTCATTGCATTTCCCTCCACAGTATTGCATCTGTTCTTTCCTGCATTTTATCATACTTAACAATGCGTTAAAATGCAATGTTAAAAACCACGGTTTGTGAGCGTAAGTAACAGTTCAGCCTGAAATGTTATGTTCGTGGGTGAGTAGGGGAAAAAATCCCCTACTCGCGCCTACTACCCAATATCCGAATCCGTCCCGTAAAGACTGCTTACGATACCGTAATCCCCCGCCAGGGAATCCACGATACGGTCCATTTCCCTTTTGGACTTTGCATCCCTGCTTTTGGCAATCGCTTTTTCTTTCTCCGCTTCCGTCATATTGGCAAAACGGTTCATGGCTTTCTGGTTCATGGCAAGGGAAAGCCCGAATCCGATGGGTAACTGCTGGTTGTCCATATCCATTCTCCTTTCCGTTTCCAAATACATCCAAATATACGTCATGCATTCCTGCATGGTTTCTGCATGAATGAACGGTTCCATCCATAGTATTTGAAGTTTGGAACAGGATAAACCAGCCATTATCTTCCTGTTTGAGATACCAAAATATTAAAAAAATTAAATCATTCCTTTCCCATGTTACCAGCGCTATTCTTAAAATAATATTAAATTTCCTTAATATTCATAAAAAACGTAATTTTAAATTGTGCTTTTCCGAAAAAGGCGTATAATAGTTAAAGATACGTTCTTGGAAATTAAGAAAAAATTACAATTTTTGTTTACAAAAACATAACAAGGCTGTATTATACTGAAATAGATTTTAAAAAGCAAACGCGTGTACCGGGAGGATAAAAATGTCTGATTTCACTGTATTGTGTGTCAATACATTTGCCGCATATATTGGAGTTGTTCCTTTTCTTGTCATATTGCAGATTTTCTGTCTCAAATATAAATTGCCGAAGCGGCACCAGTTTGGGCTGTATCTTTACGCTTTGGCAATCTGCCTGATTGTAATGGCCACGGATACCCCGTCCCTGTACCAACTGAATTTTTATCCCCAGTTTAATTTCATTCCTTTTTACCAGTTTACCGATAATTTCAGCCATTACATTAAGAGCTTCCTGATTTTTGTTCCTTTCGGACTGCTCCTGCCTACACTTTGGAAACAATTCCAACCGATTAAATTTACCATTTTCTACGGATTCCTATTTTCCGTATTGATTGAGCTTTCCCAAATATTTTGTTTGGAAACCACGGCAATCACGGACGTTACCGATGTTATCATGAACACGTTCGGAACCATAGCAGGTTATTTCATATTTTTCCAAATCAGACACATGCATTTTATGAAACGCATGTGTTTAAGTCCAAAGGACACCCGCAGGAAGAACCTGTCCAAATGGGAAGTATATCTTTACTTCTTTATCCCATGGCTGGTTACTTTCATTCTGACCCCTTTTATCTCCAACAGCTTATGGAACGTTATATGGAATTACGCATTAGGAATGCCGGTTTAAACCGGCATCTTATTTTTACGCACACGGGCAGGGAAAACTTTTCACCCTGCCCGGTTTTTTATTTTTCATTTACCACCTGGAAAATATAGAACTTTAAATAATACGATTCATCGGCTGCCCATAAGATGGGATGGTCCGGCGCCTGCGTGCGGAATTCCACCTGACGCAGTCTTTTATGTGCGCCTTTTGCCGCTTCCCGTATGGTTTTGGCAAACAGACCGGGGTCCATGAAATGGGAGCAGGAGCAAGTGGCAAGGAAACCTCCGTCCTCCACCAGCTTCATTCCCCTCAGGTTAATCTCACGGTATCCTTTGACCGCATTTTTTACGGAATTTCTCGATTTGGTAAAAGCGGGCGGATCCAGGATTACCATACCGAATTTTTCCCCCTTTTCTTCCAAACCCGGAAGAAAATCGAATACGTCGGCGCAGATGAACTCCACCCTGTCCTCCAAACCGTTCAATGCCGCATTTTCCTGCGCCTGCCGGATGGCTGCACCGGAAGCGTCCACGCCCAATACGGAAACTGCACCGGCAATTCCCGCATTCAGGGCAAAGGAACCCGTATGGGTGAAGCAGTCCAGCACCTTTTTCCCCCTGCAAAGACCCTGGATGGCTGCACGGTTGTTCTTCTGGTCCAAAAAGAATCCCGTCTTCTGTCCGTCCTGCACATCCACCATATACTTCACGCCATTTTCCGCAATCTGTACCTTCGTGTCAAAAGGTTCCCCAATAAAGCCCTTAAACCGCTCCATTCCTTCCTTTTCCCGTATCTTTGCATCGCTTCTTTCATAAATCCCGCGTATGATAATTCCGTCCTCGGCAAGCGCTTTCCGGACCTTCTCCAATATCAGCCGTTTCAGTCTGTCAATCCCCAAAGCCAGCGATTCCACTACCAGCACGTCGGCAAATTTGTCAATGACAATACCGGGAAGGAAATCCGCCTCCCCGAACACCACACGGCAGCAGGAAATATCCACCGTCCGTTTCCGGTATTCCCACGCATCGCGCACCCGCTGTTCCAGCAATTCTTCCGTAACCGGATGTTCCTTCCTTCTCGATAAAATGCGTACCACAATTTTGGAATTTGTATTGATAAAGCCATATCCCATAAAATAGCCGTCAAAATCATGGATTGCAACGATATCCCCGTTTTCGAATATTCCGGAGACGCTATCCACCTCATTGTCAAAGACCCACATTCCCCCTGCCTTTAATGTCCTGCCTTCCCCCTTCTTAAGCGTAACTACCGCATTACCCATCTGCACATCCTCACCTGCCGCACCTTTTTGTTCCACGTACCGCGTACTATTTTTCCACTTTTCCTTTTTCCAATACCTCGTTAATGTAACTTGCCACCTTAATCGCCCCGATGTCGTTAATGCTTGCATAATCCCGGAAGCAGCGGTCGGGAAGCGATACGTTCATCATATCGATAAACTCCGCGCCATATTTTTCGCAAAGCATCTTCACGGTCGATACCAGTTCTTCGTAATAGGATTTTTTCATATGCTCCTTATACCATTTGGTGTAAGGGGGGATGAAGAAAATCACCCGAATGCCCTTCATTTGGCAGAAATGCGCATATTCCTGCAAAAGTACCTTGTTCTGCAGTAAAATCTCGGTATGCGGACGGTTGTACAGCGCGTTAATTTCCCTGATATTATGCTCCGTCACTTCCTGCGTCATCGCACTGTCATCAAAGACACAGTTTTCCGCTTCCTCCGTCTTAGTCTCCGAGGAAACATACAAATCATACAGGGATTCCACATAACCGCTTTCAAAATAATTCTTTACCTTAAAGTACTCCGTTTTATACAATTCAATCAACTGGTCTGCCCCATTACAGTTATGCATGGTCTCCACCACGGGATAATATACCAGACAGCGTCTCCATTCGGCATTCGATTTGGACGTATCATAACGGAGGGAATACGGAGCCAAACCGACTATGACATATTCCAAATCCGGCATGGATTCATAAGCATGACAGAATAATTTGAAATCGTAAAAAATATCCTGTGACCTGTTCGCAACGGAAACCGTCTTCTTATGGAGCAGGCTGCTATGTATGGCATACACGGTATTCCTGCCGCCGGTAATAATCCCCTTCACCCCGCTGCCCGCCGCTTCCTCCATATCCGTAATCGTACGGTATACCGCCGGGAATACGCCGAATTTATACTTTAAATAATCCCACAGTTTAATAACCTTATCTTTATCCGGCAAAGCCGCGATGCCGTATACCTTCAACGGCTCGTCACACAGGATATGCAGGTCATATTCGTCCATATAGTCCGGGTTCACGTTGCGCCAGTTGAATACATGGTAGTTTTTGGAAGCCATTTTCCTTTCTATTTCAGCCGACAGCCAGTTATTCCCGTATATAATACACTTTTTCCCCTTCAGGTTTCCTTCCATGTTAATCAGTTTTAACAGAATCCGGTAATATCCCCCAATACATTCTTCATTGATATCCCCGTCAAACAGTTCAAATTTAAAAGCATCTATTACGGCTTTCAGCTTTGCCTTCCCTTCTATCGTCAGATTCACCAACCCGTCCGCATAATCCTCTATCATCCCCAGTTCCCGGATACGGACATCCTTCCGCGTACCGGCATCCGACACCAGTTTCAATGATTCTTCCAATCCTGTAAATTTTTTACCCATTTTCCATGCCTTTCATCATCAATGAAATTCAGAATATTACTTATATTATAGTCTATCACAGTCTTTTAGCCGTTTCAACGGATAAATTACACCTGCTCCGTTCCCCGGTACTTCCGCATTCGGATAAAGTAACTGCAGACCAGTATGGCATCCGCACCTGCCCACGCAAGGATTTCCGCATAAAAGATACCTTCTTCCCCGATGAACAGCGGAAGCAGGATAGCGGTTCCCGTCCGCATGACAAATTCCGCCACGCCGGATGCCATGGGCAGTACCGTATCCCCCATTCCCTGCAAAGCAGAACGGATGACATGGAGAATATAAAGAATAGGAAGGAAAACACTCATAATAGCCAGATAATGGTACGCAATTTCCATCGTTCTTTCCGTTTCCGCCGGGTCCCCGGATATAAAGCAGCCGAGAATCAAATGCCCGAATACCAGCATACAAATCGCTATAAAGGCGGCAGTCAGCAGCGCAATGCCGAGCGCCGCTTTCATGCCTTTGCGTATCCGTCCGATATGCCCTGCCCCCAGATTCTGCCCAACGTAAGTAATCATGGCATAGCCATAGGAAGTTGCCGCCACTTCCAGTACGCCGTACAATTTATTGGTTGCGGTAAATCCGGCAATGAACACCACCCCGAAGCCGTTGACCACCGACTGCACAATCATCCCGCCCACGGATATAATTGCGTTTTGGAATGCCATGGGAAGTCCGAGGAACACCAGTTTTTGGTCCAATTCCCCTTCCAAAAGAAAATCTTCTTTGCAAAGGGTAAGTATCTCTATTTTCCGTATATGGACATAACAGTATACACTGGAAACAAACTGTGCAATTACGGTAGCGGCGGCTGCTCCCGCAATCCCCCAACCGCATACCATGACAAACACAAGGTCCAACGCTATATTAACTACCGCAGCCACAATCATCGCATGAAGGGGTGTCTTCCCGTCCCCCAAGGCACGCAGCACGGACGCAAACAGGTTATATGCCATGACTACCGGAATACCCGCGAACATGATGCGCAGGTAAAGCAACGACTGTCCGATAATATCAGACGGCGTCTGCAGCAGGCGCAGCACGGGCAGCACTGCCAGTTCTCCCGCCACAAGGAGGAGCGCTGCACTGATTGCCGATAAGACCACTGCATTGCCCACTACCTTTTTCAGCCTTTGGATATTACCCGCACCGAATTCCTGTGCCATCAGAATCGAAAATCCCTGGGCAAATCCCTGGATAATACCCAGCATCATCCAGTTCAGCCAGTCTGACGCGCCCAACGCTGCCAATGCCTTTACGCCCAGCACCTGACCGACGACCATCGTATCCACCACGGTATATAACTGCTGGAATACATTTCCTATCATAAGGGGAAGCGCAAATGCAAAAATCAGCTTTATGGGCTTTCCCGTTGTCATACTCTTAATATTTGACGCCATAATCAATACCTTCCTGTCCCAAATTCAGATAAACAGTTTCAAACAAACACAAAAAAACGCCTTTTCCAAGCTAAAAAACAGCCATGTAAACGAATTATATCAAATTCTTAAAAAATGTACAGTACAAACATTGACAAATGGGTATAAAATATTGTATTATTTTATTTGTTGCAGAACATATTTCATAAACTGCATAACGGCGTGTGGCTCAGCTTGGTAGAGCGCTACGTTCGGGACGTAGAGGCCGCAGGTTC
>CAJUMD010000110.1 GCA_910587275.1 uncultured Kineothrix sp. | reverse complement strand
CAGATGCCGCCAGGGGAAGCACAGGAGGGCAGGAAGAAACCGGGCAGGGGGTTGCGCTCTTGGTTTTTGCGTCCGCACTCACCCACGAACATAACATTTCAGGCTGAACTGTTACGTGTAATGCGACATTTGGCAGAAAACCGTGGAAATTCCAAAGGCTTTATGATATGATTTTATAATATAGTGATTGAGTGATGAAAGAAACAAAAGAGAGGAGACTCACTGCCGTGTGCAAATGGAGGAAGGAAGATAAGGCAGGGCAAAGGAACAGACAGGATAAATGGATGTCCTTTGCCTTGCCGTTAATGGTTTGCTGTACCTGTGCATCCGGACTGGCAGGATGCGGGGGAACGGACGAAGAAGCATCTGCGGAAGCATCCGTGGAGGAGACGGCAAGTCCGGGGGAAAATGAGGCTTCCGGGGGATATGGCATCCCGGAAGGGAGTGTGGCGGACGGGGACGGAAACATTGGGAATTCGCCGGATGCCGTCCGGTTTGACCATGAACTGGACGGGTATGAGCCCATGAAGAAAGAATATAATTTTTATTTTACCTACAAAATGGTCCATCCCTGGTGGGATGCGGTGGCTCTTGGGATGGAGGATGCGGCGGAACAGTATGGGGAAATGGGAATTACCATTAATTATGAATATCTGGCGCCAAACAGCGTATCCGCCGAAGACCAGGCAGGACGGCTGGAGGACGCATTTGAACGGGGGTTTGACGTGCTCGGCGTGGATGTGGCGGATGTGGAAACCATTACGCCGGTTATTAACCGCCTGATGGAAGACGGGCAGAAAGTCATGACGTTTTCCAGTTCGGATGCGGCGAAGGAAGACGGATGCAGCCGGATTGCTTATGTGGGCAATACCCATAATTACGGGGACGGAGCGGAACTGGCGGAAGCCCTTTGCAAGAAGTTGGGATATGAGGGGAAGGTGGCTATCCTGGTCGGGACGGAAGGCGCACCCTGCCATGAGGACCGGGCGCTTGGGGCACAGGACGTTATTGCCAAATATCCCGGAATGGAAATCGTGGAAATCGCCTACGACGAGGATACGGTGGAGAAAGCATACGGATTTACGAAAGGTTTTTTGGCAGATTATGACGACCTGGCGGGGATGGTCTGCTGCAACATGAGCAATCCGGTAGGGGCGGCAAGGGCGGTCATCGAGGAAGGAAGGGAGAACGAAGTGCTGATTGTCGGGATGGATCATGACCAGGAGGCGCTGCAGTATCTTAGGGACGGGGTTATTTATGCCTTAGGGGTTCAGGACTGTTATTCCATCGGTTTTGATACGATGCAGGTAGCGGTGAAAATTGCGGACGGACATCTTCCGGGGGATGCATATCCGGAGAAAACGGAAGAAACAACGACCGTTATTTACCAGGACGGCGCTGCGGCAATGCTGCGGACACTGTACGGGGAAATGGATTAGACAGAACCGTAAACACAGTCAATAAACCGGATATGAAAACGGGAACGGAAATAGAAACATAAATGGAAACAGGATTGGAAATGGAAATGGGAAAGGAACAGGAAAAACAACCAAACCAGACAAAGGAAGAACAGAAAAAGCAGACATTCGCATACGCCCTTTGGGGAGGTATGCTTATTGCATGGATACTTATATTTACCACCGTTTGGGTATCCGGCGGTGCGAGGACGGGAACCAGCCAGGCGGTGAAGAAGGTCAGTGAATTTTATTTGGAGGAATTGGCGGGCCGGAGGGCGCAGGTTGTTTCCGAGGAACTCAAAAATAAATTTTCCTATATGGAAAACGCGCTGGACATACTGGATGCCTCCTATTTGGAATCGCAGGAGACATTGCGCGCATTTTTAGGGAAAGTGAAAAAATTATACGGGGTGGATAAATTTGCCCTGGTGGATGAAAACGGGATTGTTTATACGGAGCATAGTACGACGTCGGGGCTTAGCAGGTATGGTTTTCTTTCGGAAGAACTGACGGAACCCGTGATCCGCATTTCCAGTCTTTACGGTGCAAAGAAGCAGGTGGTGCTGGCAGTCCCCGTGGAGGACATTTTCTTCCGGGGGGCACAGATTAAGGTCTGCTTTATTCAGATTAACATTGACGAGATGTTAAGTTCCCTGACGCTGCAGACCAGCTATAACGAAACATTTTGTAACCTGTATTACAGGAACGGTGAGAGTCTGACGAATGATGCGTTCGGATGTCTGCGCGGGGGAAGCAATATCCTTAAGGAACTAAAGGAGGCGGAGTTCGGGGACGGGTATACGCTGGGACAGTTGGAAGACGATTTTACGGACGGGAGGGAAGGGCAGGTTTCCTTCCATTACCGGGGTTCCAAGGAGGACCTTTGCTATATTCCTGTGGAGGGAACCGATTGGATGCTGGCGATTCTGATTCAGGACAGCGTCATCAGCGAACAGATCCGTTCCATCAGTTCCGGCATGATGAGCAGGGGCATTATCCAAATTGTCCTTACGGTAATTGCCATGGTCCTGGTATGTTTTATGATGATCCGTCAGTCCAAAAAGAATGCGGAAACTCTTTTGGCACAGGAAAAGGCGGACGGGGACCGGATACGGTCCGCTTATGCGCAGATTGAGCGGGAGCAGGCGGCGATGGAAAATATCCAGGCGGCGATGGGGTCCGGTCTGTGGAGCATGGAATTTAACCGGGACGCCCGGGTGGTTTCCTGTACGTGGAGCGAAAAATTCCGCAGTCTGTTAGGATACCAGGGGATGGAGGAATTTCCGGACCGCATGGAATCATGGACGGATCTCATACATATGGAGGATAAGGAAAGAGTATTAAAGGAATTTTGGGACACCATAAAAGACTATACGGGGGAAAAGACATATAACGTGGAATACCGGATGCATACCAGACATGCCGGATGGAGGTGGTTCCATGCCGCAGGAAGGCTGTCCCGCAGGGAGGACGGCTCGCCGGTTACTTTTGTGGGACTGTTCGTTGATATTGATGAGGAAAAGCGGCTTGCCGGACAGTTGGAACAGCAAAAGACTGACCTCCAGGATGCATTGGCGGCGGCGCAGCATGCCAATAAAGCGAAAACCACGTTCTTAAACAATATGTCCCATGATATCCGTACGCCCATGAATGCCATTATCGGATTTACGTCCCTTGCGGCGACCCATATTGACAATAAGGAGCAGGTGCAGGATTATCTGGCGAAGATTACCACATCCAGCAACCATTTGCTCAGCCTGATTAACGACGTGCTGGACATGAGCCGCATTGAGAGCGGAAAAGTGAAAATTGAGGAAAAGGAGACTTCCCTTCCCGAAATCATGCATGATTTAAAGACTATTGTGCAGGCGGATATTGCTTCCAAGCAGTTGGAATTTTACATTGACACCGCGGATGTAATCAACGAACATGTGTTATGCGACAAGCTCAGGCTGAACCAGGTATTGTTAAACCTTTTGAGTAATGCCATGAAATTTACGATGCCCGGCGGGATTGTCAGCGTCCGCATCCTGCAGAAAGAGAACGCTCCCGAAGGTTATGCGTCTTACGAATTCCAGGTTAAGGATACCGGAATCGGTATGAGCAGCGAGTTTTTACAGCATGTGTTTGAACCCTTTGAGCGGGAGCGGACGAGTACGGTCAGCGGCATCCAGGGAACCGGGCTGGGAATGGCAATTACGAAAAATATCGTGGACATGATGGGCGGTACGATTACGGTTGTCAGCGAGGAAGGGAAGGGGAGTACGTTTACCGTGTCGCTGCAGTTTAGGACCTGTACCGGACCGGAACGGCAGGATGTAATCCCCGAATTGAAAGGGCTGCGTTCGCTGGTGGTGGACGATGACTTTAATACCTGTTCCAGTGTGACGAAGATGCTTTCCGCCATCGGGATGCGCCCGGACTGGACTACTTCCGGCAAGGAAGCGGTGCTGCGCACCCAGCTCGCGGTGGAGCAGAACGACGAATATGCGGCATATATCATTGACTGGCTGATGCCGGATATGAACGGAATCGAAGTGGTGAGGCGCATCCGCGGAATTATCGGGGAGAATAAGCCAATCATTATATTGACGGCTTACGACTGGGCGGATATCGAGCAGGAGGCAAGGGAAGCGGGCGTTACGGCATTCTGCTCCAAACCCATTTTCCTTTCGGAGCTCAGGGAAATCCTGGAGTCGCCGTTTAACGCCCGGGGAACCGGAAAGGCGGGAACGGGGGGAACGGTATCCTTTGAAGGAAAGAAGCTGCTTTTGGTGGAGGATAATGAGCTGAACCAGGAGATTGCCGTGGAAATCCTCCGTCCTTCGGGCTTTGTCATTGACGTGGCGGACGATGGCGCCGTTGCGGTGGAAAAGATGCGGCAGGCGCAGCCGGGGCAGTACGACGTAATCCTGATGGATATCCAGATGCCGATTATGAACGGGTATGAGGCGACAAAGCAGATTCGTGCGCTGGATAACCCGGATGCCGCAGGTATTCCCATCATCGCCATGACGGCAAATGCTTTTGACGAGGACAGAAAGGCGGCGATGGATGCAGGCATGAACGGGCATATTGCAAAACCCATTGATGTGCCGAAACTTTTGGAGCTTTTGGAGGAGATTCTGTTAAATCCTTAAAAGACGGGAAGATTTGTTTACGGTGTTTGAGGCGAAAAGCCGGAACCGGGGAGGGAAAGATGACGATTTTCACCGTGTTTTTTCAAATGCTGGCATTGCTCATTATGATAGGCGCCGGCTATTTCATGACAAAAAAGGGTATGATGGATGCGCATACCAACGGACAGATGTCCGGGATGATTGTAAATGTGTTCAATCCGCTTTTGGTGTTTTCCGGTGCGCTCCATGCCGTGGGAGAAGTTTCCCTGGATACGATGGGAACAGTGGCGCTGATTGCGGTGGGAATGTTTTTGTTTTTTATTGCCGTAGGCATGGTTTTGTCGCCGTTTTTTGATAAGGACAGGGAGCAGCGGAAGATTTTCCGGATGATGTTCGTCTTTTCCAACCTGGGGTTTATCGGGATACCGGTGGTAAGCAGTATCCTCGGTGCGGAGTATATCGTCTATGTGACGGAATTTATGCTGGTTTATACCATTGTTTTCTATACTTACGGAATCTCCCTGATGAACGGGAAGTTTTCCCTATCCACGTTAAAAGAGATGGTGAATGCGGGGACGGTTTCCGGTCTTGCCGCCATGGCAGTGATTCTGTTCGGTATCCGGCTGCCGGATTTTGTGGATACTTCCGTGACATACCTTGGGAATGTGACCTCGCCCATGGCGCTGGTGGCGGTGGGTTTTACGCTGGCGCATTCGGAGTGGGGGAAGATTTTCGGGCAGGCGCGGCTATATGTGTTTGCGGCGGTGAAACTGCTGGCGCTTCCGCTCCTTATGCTGCCGGTGTTGAAAATGGCGACGGATGATGCCGCATTGATCCGGGTCTGCATGGTGATGTTCGGGATGCCCATTGGGAATATGCCGCTGATTTTGGGAACCCGGAAAGGAATTGACGGGACGATCTGCAGCGCGGCGATTATCCTGACGACAGTGCTTTGTGTAGTTACGGTGCCGGTGCTGCTGGCGGTGACGGGATGAGGCGTTACAGGAAACGCAGGAAACGGTCCGCCGAAGTATTGAGGATGAGCTCCGCGGGAAAAGCCGTTTCGCGGACAAGGTCCAGGGCGTATTTAAAATTACCGATGTTGGAGTGGCCGTGGCTGTCACTGGAAAGAAGTACCGGATAACGGTACTTTTTGCATAATTCCAGGATGGCACGGTCATTTTCCGCTGCCGCGCCCCGGTAGCCGTCCGGGGACAGGGAAGCATTGTTGATTTCCAAAAGGACATGGTAATCCATGGCGGCTTCCGTCAGGCGCCGGTAATCTACGGGGTACCTGGCATCGTCCGGGTGGGCGATGATATGGATGTGGGGATTTGCCATGGCGCGGATGTAGGCATCGGTATAATCCGTGCTTTGCGGCGCGTTAAAGCAGGGGGGATGGATGCCTGCCAGGCAGTAGTCCAATTGCTCCCGGATGTCTTCCGGCAGGTCAAGGCTGCCGGAAGCATCCAAAATATTTACTTCCGCGCCGTACAGGATACGGACGCCCATGCGCACGGACGGAGCATGGGACAGTCCGCGGAAATAGGAGAGGGTGCAGGCGCAGGGAAGGGCGGGACCGTGTTCGCTGATTCCCAGCAGTTTCATGCCTTTGGATGCCGCAGCCCGTGCCATGTCCGTGACCGTGTCCGACGTATAATGCCCGCTGGCGATGCTGTGGGTATGGACGTCCAGCAAAAAGGCGGATTGCCGTGAGGTATTTCTTTCTGTCAGGGTATTTGGATGGCGGAAAATATCCGGTGCAGGGTAATTCATGCAAAACCTCCTGAAAAGTACGGAAAGCATCCGTGTAAAATTCGGGTATTCGTATTAGAAAAGATATCACAAGTTTACATCCTTATATTAGCATGAAACCAACATAAAAACAACAATATTCATGTTGTATTTATTGACTTTCGGAAGCGGGAGGTTTATAATAAGACAGAAAAGAAGAATCGGAAGGAGTGCGGGGAAGGCGCAGGAAGGAGTCGTTATGGGATTGTACCAATATGAGGTTGCGGATATAAAGAAAACGGACCGGATTGACCGGCTGGTCAGCCATTTGTTTGCCCGGATGCCGGAGATTGAATCGGCGAGGGCGAGACTGATTACGGAGTCTTACCGGACGACGGAACAGGAACCGGTCATTATCCGCAGGGCAAAGGCATTTGTGCATGTTTTGGAACATATCCCCATCATCATCCGGGAGGATGAGCTGGTGGTGGGCAGCAGTACCATTGCGCCGAGGGGGTGTCAGACGTACCCGGAATTTTCCTACGAATGGCTGGAAGCGGAATTTGATACGGTGGCGTCCCGCAGCGCGGATCCTTTTTACATATCGGAAGAAGCAAAACGGGAGATACGGGAAGCGGACCGTTACTGGAAGGGAAAGACCACCAGCGAGCTGGCGACGTCCTATATGGCGCCGGAGACCCTGACGGCGATGGAGCACAACATGTTTACTCCGGGTAATTATTTCTATAACGGTGTGGGGCATGTGACGGTACAGTATGAAAAAGTGCTTGCCGTCGGCATGGAGGGCATCCGCGCGGAAGCGGAAGGGCTGCTTGCGCAGTGCCGCGTGGGGGACGGGGATTATGCCAGGAAATCCCGTTTCTTACAGGCGGTCATCCTAAGCTGCAACGGGGTAATCGCCTATGCTGAGCGGTATGCGCGCCTTGCGGAGCAGATGGCGGCGCAGTGCCAAGATGCGGACAGAAAGGCGGAGCTTATGCGGATTGCCGGCAACTGCAGGCGGGTGCCGGCGAAGGGGGCGGGGAATTTTTATGAAGCCTGCCAGTCTTTTTGGTTTATCCAGCAGCTTTTGCAGTTGGAATCCAGCGGGCATTCCATTTCCCCCGGACGTTTTGACCAGTATATGTACCCGTATTACGAAAAAGACCGGAAAGAGGGGACGTTAAGCAGGGAGTTTGCCCAGGAACTGATGGACTGTATCTGGGTAAAATTAAATGACCTGAACAAATGCAGGGACGCGGTTTCGGCAGAAGGGTTTGCCGGGTACAGCCTGTTCCAAAACTTAATTGCGGGGGGACAGAACGGGGACGGGGTGGACGTGACCAACGACTTGTCCTTTATGTGCATACAGGCATCCATGCATGTGCAGCTTCCCCAGCCTTCTTTTTCCGTGCGCGTATGGAACGGCTCGCCCCATGAGTTCTTAATCAAGGCGGCGGAACTGACGCGGACAGGGGTGGGGCTGCCTGCCTATTATAATGACGAGGTGATTATCCCGGCGCTGGTCAGCCGCGGACTGACGCTTAAGGACGCACGGGAATACAATATCATCGGCTGCGTGGAACCCCAAAAAGCGGGGAAGACGGAAGGATGGCATGATGCGGCATTTTTCAATATGTGCCGTCCCCTGGAGCTGGTGTTCTCCCAGGGCATGGACCGGGGCGTGCAGGTGGGCGTGAAAACGAAGCCTGTGGAGGAAATGCGGGAGTTTACGGAATTTTACGATGCATATAAAGAACAGATGAATTACATGATAGGGCTTTTGGTGAATGCGGACAATGCCATCGACGTGGCACATGCCGAGCGCTGTCCGCTGCCGTTCCTTTCCTGCATGGTGGACGACTGCATGAAACGGGGAAAATCCGTACAGGAGGGCGGCGCGGTTTATAATTTCACCGGACCGCAGGGATTTGGCGTGGCGAATATGGCGGATTCCCTGTATGCGGTGAAAACCCTTGTATTTGAGGAGCACAAAGCGACGCTGCGGGAATTTAAGGAAGCCTTGGCGACCAATTACGGGAAAGGGCTGACGAAAGAGATGATTGGCGGCATGACGGCACGCATTGCCGCGGGATTAAAAGCGGCAGGACAGGAAATCGGGGAGAAAGAAGTCGCCGCCATTATGAAGACCGTTATGGAAGTCTCCGAAATGCCTGCCGTAAAGGTGAAGGGGGAACGGTTGTTAAAGCTGATTGCGGAGGTTCCCAAGTTCGGAAACGATATCCCGGAGGTGGATGCATTTGCCAGGGATGTGGCGTATACTTATACGAGACCGCTGCAGGAGTACCGGAATCCCAGGGGCGGGATTTTCCAGGCGGGGCTTTATCCGGTATCCGCCAACGTGCCGCTGGGCGCACAGACGGGGGCGACGCCGGACGGAAGGCTGGCAGGGACGCCGGTGGCGGACGGGGTGTCCCCTTCGGCGGGGAAGGACGTGAACGGTCCCACGGCGGCGGCAAATTCGGTGGCGAGACTGGATCATTTCATCGCTTCCAACGGGACGCTGTTTAACCAGAAATTCCACCCTTCGGCGCTGAGCGGACGGGAAGGGCTGGAAAAATTCGTGGCGCTGATCCGTGCTTATTTTGACCAAAAGGGAAGCCATATGCAGTTTAACGTGGTCAGCCGGGAAACGCTGCTGGACGCGCAGAAATACCCGGAAAAATACAAACATCTCGTAGTGCGTGTGGCAGGGTACAGCGCATTGTTTACCACGCTGTCCCGCTCGCTGCAGGATGATATCATTAACCGGACGGAGCAGGGATTTAACTATTAACAGGCTGGAGAGGGAAGATGTATGGCGGATTACAGGCAGATAAAGGGGCGGATTTTTGATATCCAGAAATTTTCCATCCACGACGGGGACGGTATCCGTACCATCGTGTTTTTAAAGGGTTGTGTGCTCCGCTGCCGTTGGTGCTGCAATCCCGAATCCCAGGAGTATGCCCTCCAGTCCATGACGGTGGCGGGGGAGGAGAAGATCATCGGGCGGGACGTGACGGTGGAAGAAGTGATGCGGACGGTGGAGCAGGACAGATCTTACTACTACCGTTCCGGAGGGGGACTTACGCTGTCCGGCGGGGAAAGCCTCTGCCAGCCGGATTTTGCAAGGGCGCTGCTGCGGGCGGCAAAGGAAAGCGGCATCGGCACCGCCATGGAAAGTATGGGGTGTGCGCCATATGATGTCATCGAAAGCATCCTGCCTTATTTGGACCATTATCTTTTGGATATTAAACATATGGATGCGGCAAAGCATAAAGAATATACGGGGCGTTCCAATGAACTGATGCTGGAGAACGCGGGGAAGATTGCGCGGTCGGGACAGACCCGCTTAAGCATACGGATTCCCGTGATTCCCACGTTTAATGACAGCGTGGGGGAAATCCGGGAAATTGCCGTATATGCAAAGGAATTGGGGCGCGTGGAAAAAATCCATCTCCTCCCTTACCACAGGCTGGGACGGGATAAATACGACGGGCTTGGCAGGGAATACCGGATGGGGGATGTGCTCCCGCCGCCGGCGGAGCAGATGCAGGAGTTAAAAGCGGAAGCGGAAGCGGTATCGGGGCTGCCTTGCCAGATTGGCGGGTAGGGGAAATATTTCCCCGCTCGCCTGGAAAGGGAGAGGATACGGAAATGGACGACGGATGGAACAGTGGAAGAAACGGGGGAGTACGTGTGGGAATGCAGGATGATTTGTCAACGGAAGGGAAAACAAGGATAGTCCAGGAGCTGGTACCGGGGAAGCAGATTACCATTGCCCATCTGATTGCCAATCCCGGTCAGGTGCTGTATGAAAAGCTGGGGCTGGATCCAGGCGTGGATTATTCCCGTTCGGCAATCGGGGTGCTGACCATCAGCCCTGCGGAAGCGGCGGTGATTGCGGCGGATATTGCGGTGAAGGCTGCAGGGGTGGAACTTGGGTTTGTGGACCGGTTCAGCGGGACGCTGATGGTGACCGGGACGGTGTCGGAGACGGAGGCTTCTTTGCGGGCGGTGTTGGATTACATGAAGGAGAAGATGGGGTTTGCGGTTTGTCCGGTGACGCGGACGTAGGGGGCGGCAGACGGTTTCCGCATCCGGGGTAGGTGGGGGCGGCGGTGATGATGGGGTGGGTTGTATGGTTGTGTGGGAGGGATGGGGTGGATGAGGAAGATTATTTTGATGGGGCGGAGTGAAAGCGGGAAGACGACGCTGACGCAGGCACTGCGGGGGGAGCGTATCCGGTACCGGAAGACGCAGTATGTGAATTATTTTGATGTGGTGATTGATACGCCGGGGGAGTATATTCAGACGAAGCAGTTGGGGTATGCGCTGGCGTTGTATGCTTATGAGGCGGATGTGGTGGGGCTGCTTTTGTCGGCGACGGAGCCGTATTCTTTGTATCCGCCCAATATTACCGGGATGGTGAACCGGGATGTGGTGGGGATTGTGACGAAAATCCATGAGGAAAATGCGGATGCGGAGAGGGCTGCACGGTGGCTGCGGCTGGCAGGGTGCAGGAAGATTTTTGAAGTGGATTCCAAGAGGGGGGAGGGGGTTGCCGGACTTTTGGAATATCTGCGGGAGGAGGGGGATGTGATGCCTTGGGAAAGGGGATGCATGCCGTAAAGCAGGGTAAAATAGTATCCAAAAATTTATGGTGAATTTAGATTATCTCTTTAGAAGTTCTTATATACCCTCAAAACTTCTTAGGTTTTCCCTCTCAATGGTAGTAAAAGAAGTAGTAAATCCGTCTGCGGCTATGCTGCAATCAGCCTTTCCATTTCAGCC
>CAJUMD010000109.1 GCA_910587275.1 uncultured Kineothrix sp. | reverse complement strand
CAGCCGAAATAAGTGCACGGAAAACCGGGACAGACAATCCCACTGCCGCCGCCCCCCCCCCCCAAAAAATCCCTCCCGTGCGTCCGCCCCTCAACACAACTTAAATTCCGTTAATGCCAGTGTCCCCTTGCCGATTATAAATAGCAGTATCCGACATTACATTTCTCCGCTCCAGCTCCAATCATAAATATTTAGCCTCTTTTTCCCTGGCAAAACCGATATCCACAAATGCATTGTGCTGCCGGATAAGACTCAGCCCTTCCACAATATTTTCCTCGTTCCCCACAGGTATGCCGATTCTTTTCCTGTCTTTTGTCACAATCATCAGGGTATGTATCCCCAGACCGGCCGTCTTGTGCCCCAGCTTGCTTTGTACGTCCTCCAGCCGCCGGTATGCCCACACAATATCGTTGTAATCGGTATACAGCCATTTCCCGACTCCCTCCTGGAACATGTAATACCGTCCGAACCGTATGCGTCCCACCGGCTTTGCCGTACTGAAATCTCTCCGCACCATACTCTCGTCATGGCTGCGTCCGGACGCCGGCGCAAATTCATAACCCCTCATTTTCCGTCATCTCCCGTCATTTTCCCATCCGATGCTTTCCCTATGATAATCTCCTTATATTTTATATCGGCTAATTTGTCATAACTGCACACCGCCATGCTGTATTCTTCCAGCCTGTCACTTAAAACAAAATAGGCGTCTCCCGTCTTCCTGTCCTTGCGCAGAATTCTGCCGCAGCAGAGCCCTTCCCCCTCTGGTTCCAGCACCGTGGCATCCATTCCCTGCCGCATCCCCTCCCCGGTCAGCTTCATGTAAGACTCCTTCACCGCCCAAATCCGATAGAAGTTGTCACTGGCATGTTCCTCGCCGAGCCGCTCCAAAAGCGCTTTATCCTCCCCGGCAAAAAAGCGCCTTGCCATGTCCAGCCGCGTCTCCCTGTGCTTCTGCACATCAACTCCCACCTCATGGTTGGAGAAAGCTCCCATGACATACCTGCCTGAATGGGACAGACTGAAACAGACCTCCCCGTAATCCTTTAAGAAAGGCTTTCCGTTCCTGCCATATGTATACGACAAAGAAAGCGGCGCCTCACCGGCATGATGCCCGCCCACGCCGTCCATCCAATTCCTGACTCCCACCTGAATCAGATATCCGGCAAGCAGACTCCGCTTTCTGTCTTCTTCATTCCTGCACTGCCAGACTTTCTCCTGTCGCGTCTCGTCCACCCGGTCCATATACTCCCAAAAGACGCGCTCCTCCGACAGTGCAGCCGTATCCGCCACATAAATTTTTAACATTCTCTGCCCTTAATTTTAACTTTCCGCACCTGCCCCTTCCCCGGAATCCTTTTCCTGATTTTCCTCCGAATCCGCAAGCGCTATCCCAAGTTCCGTTAACTGTGCCATATCTACCACATCCGGTGCATTGGTCAACAGGCAGGAAGCATCCTTAATCTTCGGAAATGCCATGACATCGCGGATACTGTCCGCATGTACCAGCAGCATCACCAAACGGTCTAAGCCGTAAGCCAATCCAGCGTGGGGTGGTACCCCGTATTTAAATGCATTTAACAAGAAGCCGAATCGGTTATAGGCATCCTCTTTTTCAAAGCCCAATACCTCAAACATCTTCTCCTGTATGTCGTTTTGGAATATCCTGACCGAACCGCCGCCCAGCTCCACACCGTTCAATACAATGTCATATGCCTTCGCCCGGACACTGCCCGGAGCGGAATCCAGTTTCGGCAGGTCCTCATCCATCGGCATGGTGAAAGGATGATGTTTCGCCACAAAACGGTTTTCCTCCTCACTCCATTCCAACAGCGGAAATTCCGTAACCCACAAAAAGTTAAAACGGTTTTCATCAATCAATCCCATCTGCCTGCCAAGTTCCAGGCGCAGGGCGCCAAGCACGCTCCATACTATGTCGTTCTTATCCGCCGCAAACAACAGTAAATCCCCGTTTTCCCCTTCCATGGCTGCTACAAGTGCTTTTAACTGTTCTTCCGTCATAAATTTGGCAAAAGAGGATTTGTAACTACCGTCCTCCCCGATGCAGAGGTAAGCCAGCCCTTTGGCGCCATACCCTTTTGCCATGTCCGTCAGCGCATCGATTTTCTTACGGGGCATATTCCCCTGCCCTTTGGCATTGAGCCCCCGGACGGAACCGCCGTTTTCCAGCGCTCCGGTGAACACGCCGAATCCGCAGCCTTTTACCGTATCCGACACGTCCGTAAGTTCCATGCCGAAACGGGTATCCGGCTTATCCGAACCGTAACGGTTCATGGCATCAATCCATTTCATGCGGGGAAGCGGCAGCGCCACATCAAGCCCGATGGCTTCCTTACATACAAACTGTATAAGCCTTTCGTTGACGTCAATCACGTCCTCCACGTCCACAAAGGAAAGCTCCATGTCCACCTGCGTAAATTCCGGCTGGCGGTCCGCACGCAAATCCTCATCACGGAAACATTTTGCAATCTGGAAATAGCGGTCGTAACCGGAGCACATCAATAACTGTTTAAACAACTGGGGGGACTGGGGCAGCCCGTAAAACGTCCCCGGATGGACGCGGCTTGGCACCAGGTAATCCCTCGCCCCTTCCGGCGTGGACTTGCCGAGAATCGGCGTCTCGATTTCCAAAAATCCCTCCTGCGTCAGGAATTTACGGATATTTGCCGTAATGGCGCTCCTTAAAATCAGGTTCCTCTGCAAATCCGGCCTGCGCAAATCCAAATAGCGGTATTTTAAACGCAGTTCTTCCTTTGTCCTGGACTGTGCCTCAATGGGGAAAGGGGGCGTCTCCGCTTCCGATAAGATACGGGTTTCCTTCGCACGGATTTCAATCTCGCCCGTGGCAAGGTTTTCATTGACCGCCCCCGCCCTTTTCTCCACGGTACCGGACACTGCCACCACAAATTCGCTCCTCATTTTCTCCGCTTTCGCAAAATTTTCCGCCCCACAGTCGCTTTCCTCGTAAATAATCTGGAGCAGCCCCGAACGGTCCCGCAGATCCACGAAGATAATGCCGCCCTTATTCCTCTGTTTTTGCACCCATCCCATAACCGTTACCGTCTCTCCTGCATTTACCGCCGATAACTCGCCGCAGCGGTGCGTTCTTTTTAATCCTTTCATTGCCTCTGCCATGGCACATTCCTCACAATCTGTTTTTTGTTTTCAATCTTATTAAAATTCCGTAACCCGCCAATCCCGCCCTAACCTTTACTGCTTTAACGGGTTTTTATAGAACTCACGGAATTCCATATATCCTTCTGCATTCAACTGTTCCTTTTGGAACTTCTTGTTCTTGTTCATCCGCGCCACGAGTACCTGCGTTCCGTCTTTGCGTTCTTCCTGCGCCTGCGCAATAATCCCGCAAAGCTCCTTTGTGGCAACCCCTTTTTCGATTAAATAAGCCACCTTCTTATTCCCGTCCGGGACCAGAAAGCCGTTTTCCATCATGAGCAGGATAATCCGCTCAAAACCAATGGAAAAACCGCACGCCGGGACATCTTTGCCCGTAAAGCGTCCCACCATTTTGTCATAACGGCCGCCGCCCCCGCAGCTTCCGCCAAATTCCGGTATGGCAATCTCAAAAATGGTACCCGTATAATAAGACATCCCCCTGACCAATGTGGGATCAAAAACGATTTCAAATTCCGAAGCCTTTGTGGCGCGTACGCTGGCAATGATTTCCCCAAGATTCTGCGCCGTCTCCGCGTCCAAAAAGCCTTCCAGCCTGTCTGTCAGATAAGAAAACCCGTCCTCCGCCGTTTCCATCCCTTTGAAAAGCTCCAGGTATTTTTCCGTGTTTTCCGCGGCAAATCCGCCTTCCGCAAGCTCCGACGCCACACCGTCCAGTCCGATTTTATCCATCTTGTCCAACGTAATGAAAACCTGGTCGTAAGACTCCTCCGGGAAACCGCTGTACGCCGCCATTGCCTTTAATATTTTCCTGTCATTGATGCGGATTTGGAAATTCCGGAAACCCAGTTTTCCGAGCGTTGTGGTGGTCGCCAGTATCAGTTCAATTTCCGCCAAATTGGAAGGCTCCCCAAGGATATCGATGTCGCACTGCATAAACTGGCGGTAACGTCCTTTCTGGGGACGGTCCGCACGCCATACGTTCCCTATCTGCAGCGCCTTAAACGGGGAAGGAAGCTCATTGGCATGGTTGGAATAATAACGCACCAGGGGTACGGTCAGGTCGTAACGCAGCCCGCCGTCCACCAGGTCGTTTTCCCCCTGCGCGGTTTCCAGGTTCAGTTTCTCCCCGCGCTTTAAAATCTTAAAAATCAGTTTCTCGTTTTCCCCGCCCTGTTTGCTGCTTAAATTGGCGATATTTTCCACACAGGGGGTCTCAATCGGCGTAAAACCGAACTTCCCGTACGTATCCTTAATGACGCCGATAACGTAGTCCCTAAGCTGCATTTCCGCAGGCAGAATATCCTTCATGCCGGTAACCGGCTTCTTGCTAAGTGCCATAATGTGTTCTCCCATTTCCGTTTTTGCGCATTTCTTTTGCTTAAACCTTATGCAAGTTCCTTGAAAGCCCTCTTTTTCCAATCTTTCTGACTTACATGTTCTAATTATCATTTTTAATTATCATATCGAAACGATTTTACACCTTTTGGCAGAGTTTTTCAACAATTATTCCATGGAAGTTATCTTTTCTTGTAACAGTTCAGCCTGCAATGTTGTGTTGAGACGGACGTACGGGCGGGTAATTACTGCAATTACATGGGGAGTCGGGCATTTTTTTACCAAAGATATTTTAACAGGGATTGTAACCATGATTTCAGGCTTGGCTTTTGGAAGTGTATATCTTTTAACTAACAGAGATGTCAGGAGAACGTATCCGATTTTGTTAATTATGTTTGTTTTATAAATTCCGTTTTATCTGCTGACTGTATTCGCTTTTCCCTATTTTCAAGGCTTTACGGTATGCGCAGCCTCAAAATAATAAGACAAAGGGGCGGGATAACCCGCCCCTCTGTAAATCACACGGAAAAACAGCCCCGTCAATTGTTTGGAAAGCATCCCGCGACAGGCAGACCGTGGAAGGGTAACGCGGAAACCGGCTCATGCAGTCAGATAATTTTTCATCACCCGCAGCGCATTTTTTTCCAGCCGTGAAACCTGCGCCTGCGATATGCCGATAATGTCCGCCACTTCCATCTGCGTCTTTCCTTCAAAAAAGCGCAGGGTAATGATTTCGTGTTCCCTCTCCCCCAGCCGCTTCATCGCCTCGCTTAAGGACAGGTGCTCCACCCACGTCTCCTCCTTATTCTTCTTATCGCTGATTTGGTCCATCACGTACAGCGTGTCCCCGCCGTCGGTGTATATCGGCTCGTACAGACTCATGGGGTTTTGTATGGCATCCAGCGCATATACGATATCTTCTTTGGAAATGCCGATTTCCGTGGCAATTTCATTAATGGTAGGCTCCTTTAAATTGCGCCTTGTCAGGTTTTCCTTGGCATAAATCGCCTTGTAGGCGGTATCCTTTAAGGACCTGCTGACCCGTATGGAATTGTTGTCCCGCAAAAAACGCCTGATTTCCCCGATAATCATCGGAACCGCATAAGTGGAAAATTTCACGTTCAGTGTCGAATCAAAATTGTCAATCGCCTTAATCAGCCCGATACAGCCGATTTGGAACAAATCATCCACATTCTCGTTACTGGATGAAAAACGCTTGATTACACTCAATACAAGCCGCAGGTTGCCTTCAATATACTGCTCCCTCGCCGCCTTGTCCCCCTCCTCTATTTTGGAAAAAAGCTCCTCCTTTTCCGCATTTTTTAAAAGCGGAAGTTTGGAAGTATTCACCCCGCATATTTCAACCTTTCCCTGTGCCATCCTGACGCCTCCTGCATTCATTTCCATGATTTAATAAAAATGATTTACCGAAAGCGGCAAAATTATACATCCGATTTCCGAAACCGGAAGTTCCTGTCACCCCGCCGTCCAAACCGCATACGATACAATATAATATATATAAGAAACGGGATACACGGCCATGCTGTTTTCAGAATTAAAATGTAAATCCGTCATTAACCTAAAAGACTGCAAATGTTTGGGAAAAGTCGGCGATTTGGAGTTCGACGAATGCAGCGGACAAATCTGCGCCCTCATCATCCCCGGCGGCAACAAATTCTTCAACCTGTTTGACACCGGGCCGGAGTTTGTCATCCCTTACAAAAACATCAAAAAAATCGGTCCCGACATCATTATCGTGGACATCTGCTGTTAAACCGGAAAGCCCCTTCCCGTGCCGGAGCGTTCCTGCAAAACAAAGGGTACGCCCCATGGGCCTCCATAGCCCGAAGGGGTATACCCTTATACCGTCCGTTCCTATTTGCTCTTACCTGTTCCTATTTGTTCCTACCCTTCCCTGACCAGCTCTTTTTTCAGCCGCTTCATAATCTTCTTTTCCAGCCTCGAAATATACGATTGGGAAATGCCGAGCAGCTCCGCCACCTCTTTCTGGGTCATCTCCTGTCCGTCCGGCGTCCCCAGCCCGAACCGGAGGTTGATAATCGTTTTCTCCCTGTCCGACAGCTTATCAATTGCCTTTAAGAGCAGCTTCCGTTCCACCTCGTTCTCGATGTCCCGGTAAATGACATCCTCATCGGTGCCGAGGATATCCGACAAAAGCAGTTCGTTTCCGTCCCAGTCCACGTTTAACGGTTCGTCGATGGACACTTCCAGCTTCGTCTTATTGTTCCTCCTTAAGTACATTAAGATTTCATTCTCAATGCAGCGCGAAGCGTAAGTCGCCAGCTTAATGTTCTTCTCCGGGTTAAAGGTGTTAATGGATTTTATCAAGCCTATGGTTCCGATGGAAATTAAATCCTCCACACCCACGCCGGTATTATCAAATTTCTTGGCGATGTACACCACTAGGCGAAGGTTATGTTCAATCAGGATGGATTTTGCCTCGTCCTCATATTCCGTTCCCAAGTCACCGATTACTTCATTTTCTTTCTCAACCTCAAGCGGCGGCGGAAGTACTTCCGTCCCTCCTATGTAATGGATTTCCCCTTGTTTGGGCATAAAAAAATTAGGTTCCCGTTTTATCAGTTTAAACTGGATTTTTCCCGGTATCGCCACCTTAAAAATCATCTGAATTCCTCCTGTCCCTTTCTTTCTCCATGTCTGTCCGTTCCGTCCCTGCCCGGCTTTCCTTTTTCCGCTTTTCTTTTCATTCTTATATCCCATGCCGCTTTCACGGACTTAAAACCAATTTCCATAATCGTTTTTCTTTCCGCCTTATTCCCGGTACAAATCCGGATGCAGTATCATCTGATACCGCCCGTCCGTGGATATCTCCGTCCGGCTGATTCCCACAACGACCTTTTCCCGCCGGAGCATCTCCCCTTCGTGGTCTATGACGATTTCCGGTACTTCATAGCCTTCCATCAGGCCGTTTTCGCGCCCGATGCTGCGGTACGGAATCAGTTTCAGTTTCTCCGGCTTCTTCACGCCTTCCAGCCGGTCAAGCACCCCGGCTTCCACCACGGATACCGGTTTCCCGCCCACGGGTTCCCTTAAACTGTTTCCCGTGTCCACCAGTGCATCCAGCCATATCCCGTCCCTGTCCCCGCACAGCCGTACCCTGCAGACCGTAACGTTCTTCCTTTTCTTAAGTTCCCTAAGCCACCAGCCGGCTACCTGATAACCCAGCATCCCAGCGCCCAAAATATACCAAATACTCCCCTGCGCTTTATGTAAAAACCCCGTGCCGGAAAACAGGAACTTCATCATTCCCCCGAACACGAAAGCATACACATACAGATACCCTGTCGCCCTGTACAATGCCGGTATCTGCCTTATCCTGAAAATCCACGCCGTTACCGCCATGCTGACAGCCGTCGGTCCCGCAAATCTCTTTATGAACACCGGAAGACCCGGTACGAACAGCAGCAAAACAAAAAGCGCCGCCCCCAAAGCGCTCCCCACCCATACCCTCATACGCCCTGCCGTACGCTTCAGAGTCTTTGTTAAGAGTGCATACAGGTATAGGTTCATAACGAAATTCATAAGAAACAGACTGTCAATATATACCTCATATATATTGTGTATTCATCCCCTGCCTGTCACCTCCCTTGGGAACATTATATAAAGTATTGTCCGCTTTTTTTGTCAAAAAGACGATGATAACCGGTGGCATTTACCGCGCAATACGACAAGATGGATCTATGCATAAAAAAAAGAGTGCTTCGCACTCTCTTTCCCCTTGCCATTATTCTTAATCCTGAAGATATTTTTCCCCTTTAATTCCCTTTTCCTTATCCTCAATTCCCTCACCCTTATTTTTACTGTTCTTATTTTCTCTGAAGGAAATCCGGTATCTTTAAGGTCTTTTCTTCCACGGAACTTCTGATATCACCCGGTTTGTTGATGCCCTGCAGCGGCTTCAGCGTGGAAGCGCCTGCGGACGCACCGGGATTCAGGGTGGGATTCACCACATTAGGAGTTACACCGGAACCAATGGAAGCCTTCCCCTGCAAAGAAGTAGGGGTCATGTAACCCGGTTTATATGTACCGAAAGTGGCTGCTGCCGCCCTTGTCGCCGCATCTTCCAAACCGGTAGCAATTACCGTAATCGTGCACGCATCTGCCTTTGCCTCGTCATACATGGCACCGAAAATGATGTTCACCTCGTCGCCCGCCAGCTTCTGCACATAATCTGCCGCATCCGCCGCGTCCGAAAGGGTGATATCGCCCGATACGTTGATAATGACATGGGTTGCACCGGAAATCGTCGTTTCCAAAAGCGGGCTTTCCACCGCCATCTTAACCGCTTCGTTTGCCTTGTCCTCCCCTTTGCCGTAACCGATGCCGATATGCGCAATGCCCTTGTCCTTCATGACCGTCTGCACATCCGCAAAGTCCAAATTGATGACTGCCGGCACATTAATCAAATCCGTAATTCCCTGTACTGCCTGCTGCAGCACTTCATCCGCTTTCTTAAGGGCATCCGGCATGGTTGTCCTTCTGTCCACAATTTCAAGTAATTTATCATTCGGAATAACGATAAGTGTGTCCACATTATCCTTAATCTTTTCTATACCGTTCAGGGCGTTGACCATACGTGCCTTCGCCTCAAACCGGAAAGGTTTCGTCACGACACCGACGGTCAGGATGCCCATGTCCTTCGCAATCTTAGCCACCACCGGAGCCGCACCGGTCCCGGTACCGCCGCCCATACCGCAGGTCACGAACACCATGTCCGCCCCTTTTAACGCTGCCGTCACTTCCTCGCTGCTTTCCTCCGCAGCTTTCTCGCCGATTTCCGGCTTTGCACCGGCGCCCAAACCTTTGGTCAGCTTCTCGCCAATCTGGAGCAACTTAGGAGCCTTGCATAACTGCAAAGCCTGCTTGTCCGTGTTAATCCCGATAAATTCCACTCCGTCTATACTTTCATCAACCATTCTATTTACAGCATTATTGCCTGCACCGCCGACTCCTACCACTATAATCTTTGCCGCAGCCTCAGCATCGTTCGTCTTAATCTCAAGCAAGGTGTTTCCTCCTTCAACATACCTATTCAAAACTCCTACATGTTATCATATAATTATTTTAACAATTTAGCAACCTGTTTTTTCTTTTTTTTTCATTTTTCTGTGCCCATTTCCTCTCCCCTACTAAAATCCGTTTCAATTCTGACGGAATGGAATGGATTTCGAATCTTCCGTATAATTTTCCATGCTGAGCGTTCCTGTTTTACCGGAAAGTTCAGGCAATATGTACTGTAAACGCATCACTTTTTCATCGATTTCCTCGCTGGCGCCCAGTGTCACTTTTACACCGCCAAAATACAGAGTCAGGTCATAGTCCGAATCAAAATAGATCTTGTCCGCAGACAGCTCATATTTATCCAAAAGCTGGGTAATGCTTAAAATCCTTTTAAAAATGGTATCATTTTCCACCGGAAGCGCTTCGTTCAGAATGACATAACCGAATTGAAGCCCCGTTACCTGCGGAATTCCCGTTGTTTTTTCCCGTGAACTTTCCACCACGATACCGTCCCTGTCAAAATACATGTACCTGCCAAGATATTCCACGTATCCCGCCAGCGCTTTTTCATACACATTAATCCTTATGGTATTTGGCGTCAGGATGTTGACATCCATTTTCTCCACAAACGGAACCCCCTCCACCCCCTTATCCTTATACTTCATGGCAAGATAAAGGGAGTTATTTCCATAGGGTCCGGTCATCACCATTTCCATAATCTCCTCATTGGAATAATGGACATTCCCGTCCACGTATACCGTTGTCACCCTGTAATTCGTAACGATAAAATAGTATCCCCAGATAATGGCGCCTACAATTGCACATGCCGTAAGTCCCATAAGGAGCAGGCTTTTATGCTGGATGAACCATTCTCCGATTCCAAGGCCTCCCATGTACACTTTGTCATCGTATTCCCGGTATGACTCCTTTTTCCGTTCCTTTTTCTCTCCCGCATCTTCCCCGCTTTTCACCAACCTTAAGTTCGGGTTGCGCGATTTGGTCCTGCTGCTTTTCTTCGCTGCGGATACGGTTTCATCCGTTTTTTGGGTTTCCGGCTCTTGGTCGTCCTTTTTTCCCGTCCGGGTTTTGGACGGCGTTTTTTTCTTTCCAGCCGTCCCCTTCTTTTTCTTTGTTTTTTTTACGGAATCCTTTTCCTGCGCACCGCCTTTTGCCGTGCTCTTTTTCGTCTTTCCTTTGGCGGATTCTTTTTTCCCTGATTGTTGTTTTTTTTCCTCTTTTTGTGCTTCCTCTTTTTGCGTTTCTTCTTTTTGTATTTCTGCTTTTTGTGTTTGCGTTTTCTTTTTTTGCGCTTCTTCTTTCCGTTTTTGTGTTTCCTGTTTTTGTGTTTCCTTCTTTTGCGCTTCCTTTTTTTTATACGCTTCTTCTTTCCCGGATTCGCCCTTTTTTAAATCTTCCTTTTTTGAATCTGCGGATGCTCCACTCCCGGCTTCTTCTTTTTGGGAGCGGGAGTTCCGGGATTCCGGGGGGATGGTTTCCGGCCCCTCCTTTTTCTTTTCTTCCACTCCCTCACTTTTTTGGAAAAAGGATTTCTTCTTTGCGTTTTTTTTATGTATGCTTTTCTGTTTTGTGGTTTTCTTTTTTACGGTTTTCGTTTTCTTTATGTCCGTTTTTCCCGCTTCCGCTTTTTCCGTGTCCGCTTCCGGGGTTTTCGTTTTCCCCTTTTTTTCT
>CAJUMD010000108.1 GCA_910587275.1 uncultured Kineothrix sp. | reverse complement strand
TTGATTTTTCAAGGAGCAAATCCCATTTTTAATGTGGGAAGTTTGAGTAAATAATAATCCGCAAACCATTCCTTAATCACATGCTGTTTATAACCTGCACAGATAATGAAATCATGGTACCCGTAATAAGCGTACAGTTTCATGATATGCCACAGAATCGGCCTTCCCCCGATTTCAATCATGGGTTTCGGTTTCAAATGACTTTCCTCGCTGATGCGCGTCCCCAACCCGCCCGCCAATATGACTGCTTTCATTGCTGCTCCCCTTCTTTGTTTTTCCTAAGCGCCGACACGATTCCTGCCGCAAAAATACCCGCCACAAGAACGGCAATGACCGCCCCCCATATCATGGAAGTATGTTTTTCCTGCTGCACCAGCTCATATTCGTCCACGATTCTGACATTATTTTCCCCGACCTCCTGGAATTCCCGGTTCAATTCTTCCACCGGTCCTACATCATAGGAATCCAATGCCCCGTTTGGAAGATATCCCTCTTTTTCCTTGTACCTGACCCTGCTCCATGCGTCTTCCGTTTCTTCCACAATGACCGCCGTCCCCTCATCCAGCTTTTCCAATGTGGAAGACTTGGCATCCGGCGCTTCCTTTAATTCCGCATACTGGGTCGTCTGCTGCAAAGTGGCAGCCCCTGCGTCTGCGTTTCCCGCTTCCGCCGCTTCCGCCCGACATCCCATGGCAAACAGCAAAAGCAGGCATCCCATGACGTAACGTATGTTCCGACTGATTCCCGACATCCTAAGTTCCTCCCTGATTCTTTTGATCCCTATGCTCTTTTTCATTTTCTGATTTTCTGCTTTTCCTGACCGTAAACGTTATACAAAAGCGTAAAATGCCCATAGGTATCCTCCCACGCATACCTATCCGACCATTCCCGCAAAAATGCATCGTCAAACGCAAACACCAAAACATCCTCCCCCGTCACACGGTCCCCATAGTCCTCTGCACCGTCCTTACGCTCCATCACCCGTATCTCCACATCCCTTGCCATAAACTGCAGGATACCGATGTATGACGGAAAACAGTCATCCATATAGATAATCCGTCTGCCTTCCCCTGCAAAAGCCGTGATTTTATCCGCCAGTCTGGCATCCCGGAACGCCGCCTTTTGGAACGGTGCAAGATAAAGGGACACGGAATGTACCGCCAGCGCCAGTTCCATGACGGCAAGCGCGGCAAACACATACCGTTTCTTCCCGCGTTTCCGGCAAAACAGCAGACTTCCGGCCACAAGCACCGTCAGGCACTCACAGAATACATATGCCTGTGCATAAAAGCCTCCTGCCGTAAAATCCTCCCCGCGATACAGATAACCGATTCCCACGGTAAAATAACCGTGGAAAATGTCCGCACCGGTACGGGAAACCTGCCGCACCACAAAGAATGTTACCAATCCCTGCATAACCGCACACAATCCCGTCACGGCGCAGACCACCTTTGTCCGTTCCTTCCACAATACGGCAAAACCATACGCCGTAATAAACGGAATTACCGTTTCGCTGTATCTGCCGTACGTATAATCATCGATTTCCCCAAGCGTCAGCAGATAAACCGTGGCTACCGCGATTTGTGCCGCCGCAGCCAGCAGCAAAAACAGGGCAAACTGCCGCCGCGCCGTTAAAATGCCGCCATGTTCCATACCGGCATCCGGCAGGGAACGGAACGGCCGCATGTTTCCCGCTGTCTGCTTCACCAGCCCGTAAACTCCCCAGTAAAACATGCCGTAAGTGGCAAGACCCAGGTATAAGATTTTTCCGAGCAGGCTCACCGCCAAATCACAGATTCCCTCCTCCGTGAACATATACCGGATTTTCCCCACCTGCCCGCCGTAATCATTCCCCGCTGCCAGATTTTGTCCCGCGCTCCCGTATACATCCCAAAGAATCCTCTCTTTGATGAAACCTGCCGCTGCAAAAAACAGCAGCGCCATACCGAAAGCAGCCAAAATATGCCTCTTTTTTCCCCGCCGCGCAAAAATATGGACGGCGAGCACAAACATACCGGACAATACCACCCCTACGGTTCTCATATGGACCATATAGGAGTACGCCAGCACCGCCACAAACAACGCAAGGTCGGACAGCCTGTCCCCCTCCAGATAACGGAACAGCAGGCTTCCCGCCGTTATGTACAGTGCAAGCAGGAATACCTCCGCCAACGTCGTCTGTGCATAAAACAGGTAATAAGGGGAAAGAATAGTTAGGACACAGAACCAGCCTTTGTTTCCGTTTTTTTCCGGCACCATTTTTTTCACCGTTCCCGACAGAAGCATAAGGGAAGCAGCCAAAAAAAAATAATTGAATCCTATCGCCACGCGGTATGCCGTTACCGCATCCTTACAAAGTACAAACACCGGAAACAGGACGACGCTGTACCCGTACGAATAATAAGGAGCAAGGGATGTGATATGCCTCCAGTCATAACCTGCTGCCCCCGCCGCATGGGACCAGTAGGCAAATTCATCCGGGAAAATGGAAAAACCATATACACTGCCAATATGCAGCGCCCAAAAACAAAAAAGCAGGACTGCCGCGCAAAGGTATTCCTTATGGCACAAACCGTATGTGACCGCCCGCCCAAACAGCGTTTTCCTGATTTCCGCTCTGTTTCCCGTCCTGTTTTTACACTTTTGCATCCGCATCCTGCCCGTATCCGCCGTATCCGTAAAACGGCGTTTCCTTTCGTATTCCCATACCCGCCGTACTGCCATGCCTGTATTGCCGGAACGGCATAACCGCCCCGGCAATGGCATGTCACGGTTTCCTATCCACTACCTTGCGACAATGCCGTATGTGCCAAGTCCTGCCTTTACCGCAAACGTAACGGTTTCGGGCGAAGTATCCTGATCTTCCAAAATGCTGATTACGCCCCCCGGCTGGACACAAACCACCGAATATTTCTTCGTCGTATCCGCATTTTTGGGAAGTCCGACAACCAAACCGACACTGCCGTTTGCCAGCGTTATCCTTTTGCCGTTTTCTTTCGCGCCCAAATCAATGTTCAACGCCGCAACGACTTTGCCGCCAAGAGCCTCCGCTGCCGCATTGACGCACTTCATTGCCAAATGGCTTTTCTTCGCGTCCGTGTCAAACGCAATGATGTGGGGCGTTTGAGAGCCGGACAGGCCAAGGCTTGCCTTCACGGAATCCAGGGATGCGGTAACTGCCATTCCCTGTACCGTTTTGGACGAGAAAGCGCCTTCCACGGTAGTCTTCATCGCTTTTCCGCCCACCGTAACCTGCGCCCCCGCACCGTAAGTCCTTACGGATTCGGTAAAGCTGTCCGCCGCACCGCCTGTACTCTCCGAAGAATCGCCTGCCCCCTCCGAAGGCGCCTGTACGCCTGCGGAACCCGAAGACCCTGCGGAACCGCCCGATGCCGCCACGGTCAGCGTGGAAGCCATCATCAGCGTGGCGGCTAAGGCTGCCGTCAGTGCTTTCCTCATTTTGCTGCTTTTCATTCTAATCATCCTCCTTTTTTTGGACTATGTTTCATTGACCACCTATATTATAACATCTTTTTTTCAAATTGCAACTAATAGTTATTCCATATTAATAACTATCAGTTAGTTATGTTTTTATGGCTATCCATTTAGAATATTAAGGGTAAAGGGCAGATGGGAGAGTTTATGGACAGAAAACTACTTGGAAAACGAATCCGGGAAGAACGGATGCGCATCGGTTTGACACAGGAACAGATTGCAGAATATATAGACGTATCAACCACCTATATCGGTCTTGTGGAGCGGGGGGAGCGGTCCGTCACCCTGGAAAAGCTGGTGCTTTTGGCGGAATGTTTCCATGTCACCATTGATTCCCTTCTCCGCGATGCGCCGCGGGAAGCCGCAGGAAGGGAAGAACAGCTTAGATATTTATGGAACCGTGCCTCTTTGGAAGACCAGGAGAAAATTCTTTCCATTATAGATATCATCCTTAACGGGGCCCGACGTCCCGGATCCTGAAACCGTATTTTGCTCCGGCACATAAAGTTGCCGTATCCGGCAGGTACGCACAACGCATAGTGGTTATCGCAAAACCAAACACCTTGCAACGCGTTTCCTGCCGGATACGGCGGCTTGCATTTATTTACAACAGTTGCATCAAGTCTGCAGCGCTTCCTCCTCCCTTTCCCCGGAGCGGTTTCCCTGTTTCCCTTTCTCCGCCGTTCCGCCGATTACCAGCAGTTCATGTACCGCCAGCGGCACCGCCGACAGCAGGGCAAGAATCCCCCACTCCCTCATGGACAGGCGGCTCGTACCAAACAATGCCACGAAATACGGGATTTCCGTTACCAAAGCCTGCAGGGCAATCCCCAGCGTACAGGCAAAAATCATGTACCGGTTGGCGAGGTGGTTCATACGCAGCACCGATTTGTTTACGTCCCGCATCCCGACGGCATGGAACAACTGGCTCATGCCAAGTACCGTAAACGCATGGGTCTGCGCCTTGTTTAAAATGTCCGGGATACGCAGTACCGTTTCCAGGTTATACAGGCTCACCGGCAGTCCCCGCACCGTCAATACGTCATACGGCACCTGCAGAAATGCGGTGATACTGATAACGGCTATGACTGTCCCGTAACAGAGCGTGCAGGCAAGCCCGCCGTGGGCAAACAAATTTTCATTGCTTTTTCTGGGTTTCTGACACATCAACTGCTTTCCGTCGTTTTCATCCACCCCCAGCGCCAAAGCCGGAAGGGAATCGGTAATCAGGTTTATCCAAAGAATATGGCTTGCCTTAAGCGGAGAAGGAAGTCCGGCGAGAATAGCGGCCAGCATCGTAATAATCTCTCCAAAATTAGAAGAAAGAAGAAACAAAATAGCTTTCCGTATGTTTTCATAAATACCCCGCCCTTCCTCAATCGCCTTGCGGATGGTCGCAAAATTATCGTCCGTCAGTACCATGTCCGAAGCATTCTTTGCCACATCCGTGCCGTTCATTCCCATCGCGATACCGATATCCGCCGCTTTCAGGGAAGGCGCATCATTGACCCCGTCCCCCGTCATCGCCACGGTTTTTCCTTTTTTCTTAAGGGCATTGACAATCCGTACCTTATGCTCCGGCGATACCCTGGCATAGACGCGGATACGCTCCGCCTTCTCCGCAAACTGCCCCTCGTCCAGCTTATCCAGTTCGCTGCCGGCAAGACATTCCTCACGGCCGTGCGCTATCCCAAGCTCCTTTGCAATGGCATATGCCGTATCGATATGGTCGCCCGTAATCATCACCGTATCCACCCCGGCACACCGGAATGCCTCCACTGCCTCCGCCGCTTCCGGCCTTGCCGGGTCAATCATGCCCGCAAGTCCCACGAACGTTAACTCCCGCTCCTCCGGCGCCGCCGCTTCCTCCCGCACCGCCACCGCCAGCACCCTTAAGGCTTCCGATGACATCTGTCCTGCGGCGTGGAGGATTTCCCGCCTTGCCGCTTCCGTCAAAGCCGTCTTTTTCCCTCGGCTTAACAGATATTCGGAACAGCGCAGTACTTCTTCCGTACTCCCCTTGGTATACGACACCCTTCCGCCGCGTCCCCGGTGCAGGGTAGTCATCATTTTCCGGTCGGAATCAAATGCCTTTTCATCGATTCTTGGATACTCCCGTTCCAGTTTCTCCCGCTCCATGCGGTACTTCGCCGCCAAATCCAGCAAAGCAAGCTCCGTCGGGTCGCCAATCCGGCTCCCCCCGGAAATCACGCCGTCATTGCAGAGGGCACATCCAAGCAGAAGTTCCCGGTTCCCGTCCGCGTCCAGTTCTCCCGCGTCCACGGTTTTCCCGTCCACGTAACACTTTTTCACCGTCATCTTATTCTGGGTCAGCGTTCCCGTCTTGTCCGAACAGACCACATTCACCGCACCCAGCGTTTCCACCGAAGGCAGCCTGCGGATAATCGTGTTGACCTTTACCATGCGGGACACACTCAGGGCCAGCACAATGGTCACGATGGCGGGAAGCCCCTCCGGCACCGCTGCCACTGCCAGGGAAATCGCCGTTAAGAGCATGTCTCCCACATCCCGCTTCTGTACCATGGCAACCAAAAACAGGAAGACACAGATAAACACCGCCAGCCCGCTCAGCACTTTCCCCAAATCCGCCAGCCGTCTCTGCAAAGGCGTCATTTCCTCCTTTGCTTCGCTGATCATTCCCGCGATATGCCCGATCTGCGTGTCCATCCCTGTGGCAGCCACAATCCCTTCACCCCTGCCGTATGTCACGTTGGTGGACATATATGCCATGTTTTTGCAGTCCCCAGGTTCCGTCTTCCCCTGGGCGACATAACCCGCATCCTTGTCCACGGGTACCGACTCCCCGGTCAGCGCCGCTTCCTCGATTTTTAAGCTCATGGACTTTGTCAGCCGCAGATCCGCCGGCACCTGCCTGCCCGCTTCCAGACAGACAATATCCCCCGGCACCAGATCGGCCGCATCAATCTCCTGCTGCCTTCCGTCCCTTTTCACGATGGCATGGGGACTTGTCAGCTTTTTTAACGCCTCAATGGCTTTGCGTGCCTTCCCTTCCTGCACCACTCCCACAAAGGCATTGACGAAAATCACCGTTACGATGATTCCCGCATCCCCGATTTCCCCAAGGAAAACCGACACACCCATTGCCGCGAACAGAATAAAAATCAACGGGTCATTTAATTGTTCCATGAAAAGCACAAACGGCGGCTTCTCCTTTTTCTCCTGCAGCCGGTTCTTCCCGTACTTCGCAAGCCTTGCGGAAGCCTCCGCCCCGCTTAACCCCTTCTCCGTATCGCATTGTAATATCCGTCCGACCTCGCGGACCTGCTGGTTTTCATACATAGCCTTCCCTCCGCCCGTATTTTTTCGGAAATCATGTCGGAAAAATACCCTCCGGCAAATAGCAGGAATGATTTTTCCCAACATGCTCCGGTTCCATTACCCATGTTTTTTTATATGCTTGTACAGAGTAAAGTATGACGGCGTATGGAAAATTACCGTTGACATCCTTTTTATGCCGCGCTATAATGTAGCTTGCTACATAAAAGCACGGCAGCCACAGGACATATGGCAAACGCATATTGGAATATTGGAGTATAGGAACGGAAGAATACCGGGAAAACCGGAGCCGGGGGGGGGACGGGGATTCATGAACGAAATCGCTGTATACATCAAAAAAATACATACACAACTGGAACGGCACAGGAACTACCGTTACCGGGACTATGACCTGACGAGTACACAGCTGGACATTATGGAATATCTTTATTTCCATACCCTTCCTCACCTTAACAGCGCCGGACAGCCATATTCTCCCAATCATCCCTGTGACCCCAATGTTTTTGGCGGATTGGAAGGTACCGGCGGCGGACAGAAAAATTCCCTGTCCGGCCTTGCCGCTTTTTTCGGCGTACAGCACACCAGTATCATCCACGTATTAAAAATATTGGAAAAAAAAGGACTCATCCAGCGGGAAAGCAGCAGACAGGGCGCCCGGTGCAAACCGATACTGCTGACGCAAAAAGGACACGACCTCATACAAAGCCACCTATGCTGCCCTTCCGATATGGATGCGGTTCTTTTCGCCCATATTCCGCCGGAAAACTTTCCGGTTTTGGAACAGTCCCTCCGGCAGATGTATGAAAACCTGCTGCATGACCAGCCGGTCCCACCGGATGACGGCGCCGCGCCGGCCGGGAAATGACCGTCCTGCCGCACCACAGAAGACAACACACGTAAAAAAGGAGCATCCGCATAACATGAAACCAGAAAAAACAAAATCAGAACCATACAGACAAAACGAGAAACAAAATACAGCTGCGGAAAGCAACAACGCACCATCCGTAAACAAAGCGGCGGATAAAACAACGGAAATCTTCCGCAACGCACCCGTACCGAAAGCGGTGGTCAGCAACATCGTTCCGTCCATCGTCAGCATGATGATGGTACTTGTCTATAACCTGGCGGACACGTTCTTCATCGGACAGACGAAGGACGCTTATATGGTGGCAGCCGTATCCATAGCCACGCCGGTATTCCTGCTCTTTATGGCAGTGGGACTGTTATTCGGCATCGGCGGGACCTCCCTGATTTCCAGAATGCTTGGGGAAGGCAACCCGCAAAAGGCAAAGCATACCTCCTCATTCTGTTTTTGGACAGGACTTACCATCGGCATCATCGCCATGGTACTCATTTGGGTATTTGCCAATCCCATCTGCCGTGCCGTCGGCGCCAGCGACGGCACCATGGGGTATGCTTCCCAATACCTGAACATCGTAGCGCTGGGAATTCCCTTCCTTATTGTCAGCAACAGTTTCAGCAACATCATCCGTTCCGAAGGCAAAGCCCAGACAGCCATGATGGGAATGATTATCGGGAATCTGGCTAACATCATTTTAGACCCCGTCATGATTCTTTGGCTGCACTGGAACGTGGCAGGCGCCGCCATCGCCACGGTAATTGGAAACATAGCCGCCGCCCTGTTTTACCTAAGGCACCTGCTGTCGGACAAAACCATGCTTTCCATCCGCCCAAAGGATTACATGGCAGGAAACGGGATTGCCTCCGGCGTACTTGCCATCGGCGTTCCGGCTTCTTTAAACAGCATCCTGATGAGTACATCCAACATCATCACCAATAACATCATGTCCGGCTATGGCGACATGACCGTGGCCGGACTTGGGGTCGCCATGAAAGTCAACATGATTGTGGTCATGCTGCTCATCGGACTTGGCAGCGGTATCCAGCCGCTGCTTGGCTACTGTTTCGGGGCAGGAAACAGGAAACGGTATCTGTCCGTACTGAAATTCTCTCTCTGCCTCGCCTTCGGCTTAAGCCTTATTATGACCGCCATCTGCTATTTCGGGGCCGGTCCGCTGGTACTGGCATTTTTGGACAATCCGGACGCTTCCGGGTACGGCATCGCTTTTGCACGCATTTACATTTATTCGGGACCGGTGATGGGACTTTTGTTTGTCTTTATCAACGCCATCCAGTCCACCGGCGCTGCGGTTCCCTCCCTGATTTTGTCCGTCAGCCGCCAGGGACTGCTTTACATCCCCATTTTGCTCGTTTTCGGCAGAATTTTTGACTCCGCACCGATGCTCGCCGCAGCACAGCCGGTCACGGATTATCTTTCCACGCTGCTTGCGGTAATCCTCTTTAGCATTACTTATAAAAAGTATTTTTCCAAAAAAAGCGCTGCCCCTGCGCTTTCCGACTGAAAAAGTTTATTCCCGCGGGGTTGTTGACTTGGTCCGCCCTTGCCAACCCCCAGCCGGAAAAAATGCCCGGAAAACCGGGACAGGCAATCCCGCTGCCGCCGCCCCGCAAAAAGCTCCCTACCGTGCGTCCGCCCATCAACACAGCATTTCAGGCTGAACCGTTACGAACTGCTGCAAATTTTTTTAAATATAGTTGACAGACTTCAAAAACACATGTATAATAAATACTGTTGATGCGCGAGTGGCTCAGTTGGTGGAGCACGACCTTGCCAAGGTCGGGGTCGCGGGTTCGAGTCCCGTCTCGCGCTCTTTGAAAAAGTGCGGAAACGTTGATAAATACAGCGTTTTCGTTTTTTGTGTCTGCAAATTTAAAGACAGTTGAAGACAGTCCATGATTCTTTTCTTCATCCTTAAATTTCCTCGCTTTCTATACCTCTCTGCCAATACTGCCAAGATAAACAATCAAATACCCCGCTGCAGAGCAACGGGGTATTTGACCCTCGCGGCAGTCGCCAAATGTCTGTAAGCAGCCACTTGGCTCGTTGCTCGCGGGAATAAAAAAGCGGCACATTATATGCTGTGTGGGAGGTCGCTTCTCCTGCATAGGGGTGTAAGGAATGTCGTGAAGTATTTTCCCGACTGCTGCCGCTATGACGAAGGCGAGTTAATCCGTATCTTGTCAGTTGCATTGCAGACAAGGGAATGTCAGCAGATTATCTTGAAACGGTACCTCTCTCAAAGGACTTGCTCTGATATATGGCAGTCAAATCATGTATTTTGCGTTTTAACTCCGTACGGATATGCAACGGTTCCAAACACTCACATTTTGACCCGAAACTAAGAAGAATATCATAGTTATAATCATTCTCAATAAATGGAAAATCAACAATGTAATATCCGTCGTCAGCAGGCGAAAAATGTTCATACGGACAATAATCAAGTACCCTGTCCATAACCGATTTATGATATACGGAGTTTAATTCTTATTGGTACCGTTTCAAAGATTTCCTCAAAGTCTAAACTTGTTTTTAAAAAATCCCGTGGCAGAAAAGTTTCTATCTTTATTTGCAGATCCGATATGCGGGAAAGCCGAAATAAACGAAAATCATTTCTTTTATAACAATATCCGTGAAAATACCAGTGGCTATTTTTCAATACAAGCTGATACGGCTCGACTGTCCGTGTGGTTTTATTCCCGTGATGCGCTACATATTCAAACGAAAGCAGCCTTCTTTCCTGTAAAGCTGTTTTAATCATTTCTAAATATAACTGTATGTTTCTGTTGCCCATCCATGCACTCAAATCTATGCGTATTTGATTTGCCCTTAATTCAATGTCTTTCGCTCTATCGGCAGGAATAAAACTCTTAACTTTTGCAAGTGCGTTTATCAGTTCATCGCCCCTTACCATATCAGACAGGCTGGTAAGTCCCATTAAAATAGCGGAAAGGTCTGCAACCGAAAAAACATTTTTTTCGATTTTATAATTCTGCATAATTTCAAACCCGCCGCCCACCCCCGAAGTTGAACAAATGGGAATACCTGCCATATTGATGGCGTCTATGTCCCGGTAAATTGTACGGGGCGATACTTCAAACATATCTGCCAACTCCTGCGCCCCGATTCGCTCCTTATTGAGAAGTATCATAATAATACTGACAAGCCTGTCAATTTTCATGTTATATACGCCTTCCAAAATTTTCTTTTGATTGTTGCCATATTGCTGTCAACAATTATATATTACAATAAACAAGCAGACAAATCAATGAAAGAAAACGGAGGAAAACCATGCAAAACAAGGCATTTGTCGTTATTGACATCCAAAACGACATTACAAAAAATTACAGGGAAATCATCGGCAATATCAACACTGCGATTGATTGGGCTGTTGCCCACAATATTCATGTGGTCTATATCAAGCACAATAATCTATCAGCCGGTACCAGAACCTTTAAGCCGGGCACTCATGGCGAAGAATTAGTTGCGGAGATGCAAATTGTATCCGGAAACATTTTCACGAAAACCAAAGGAAATGCACCGGCAATGTAAAATCCACTTGCTACAATATGGCTAAAGAAGGTTACACCGTTCATGTGCTGTCGGATTGTATTACCAGCTATGACAAACGGAAAATTGAAGAAATGCTCCAATATTATGCAAGCAAGGGTTGCAAAGTAGAGAAACTCAGTGAAGTGTTATAGGGAAGCGCTTAACAGACACTCCTGGTCCGCTTCGGTAGTGTAAAAAAGTTTGTGTCTTTGGTAAAAAGCAACTCCTTTTTGGTAAG
>CAJUMD010000107.1 GCA_910587275.1 uncultured Kineothrix sp. | reverse complement strand
CGCCTGCGGATAGCTTCTCCAGCTGCAAGACCCCTGTCGAAACCTTTACTATCCCCGATTCCGTTTTTGTCCCGTCCTGCCCGGAACTACATTTATTATACCTTATTTTTTCCCATGATTCAATAAGTTAACCCCTGATTTTTAATTTTAATTCTTTTTCGGCTTCCCTGCGCTGGTCTTTTTTCGCAATGTCATGCCGTTTGTCATACAGCTTTTTCCCCTTTGCCAGTCCGATTTCCACTTTTGCCTTCCCGTCCTTAAAATATACTTGCAAGGGAACGAGTGTATACCCCTTTTCTGCAATTTTCCCTGCCATCCTGTTGATTTCCTGTTTGTGCAGGAGCAGTTTCCGTACACGGAGCGGGTCTTTGTTAAAGATGTTCCCCTTTTCATAAGGACTGACACGCATCCCGTAAACAAAGACTTCCCCATTCTCCACGCGCACGAATGCCTCCTTGATGCTGCATTTCCCCATGCGCATGGACTTGACCTCCGTGCCGTGGAGCACGATTCCCGCTTCATATTTTTCCTCGATAAAATAATCATGGTATGCTTTTTTATTATTCGCCACCAGCTTCATGGTTTCACCCATGCCGACACCCCTTCTCTTACCTGTTTTTCTTACCTGTTTTTTACCTATTCTTCTTCCCCGTCCGCTTCCGCAAAATCCACGGTCCTGGTAAAGCGGTCGGTTTTTTCCACCGTAACCGCAATGCGCTGTCCCAGCTTGTATTTCTTGCCGGTATCCCGCCCCACCATTTCGTAATTCGCTTCGTCGTAATAAAAATAATCGCCGTTTAGGGAGGAAACATGAATCAGCCCTTCCACGGTATTGGGCAGCTCCACATAAATGCCCCAGCCGGTAATGCCGGACACCACGCCCTCGAACCGTTCCCCGATGTGCTGTTCCATGTACTCCGCCTTTTTCAGTTTATCGGTTTCCCGCTCCGCTTCGTCCGCCCTGCGCTCCATCTTGGAGGAACGGTCCGCCACCTGTGCAAGAATCCCGTTATAGTGCAGAATGCGTTCTTCCCTTAGCCGCCCCCTCAACTGTTCCTTAATGATGCGGTGAATCTGCAGGTCAGGATATCTGCGGATTGGCGAAGTAAAATGACAATAGTACCGACAGGCAAGCCCGAAGTGTCCGGTACAGTCCACGGAATATTTTGCCTGTTTCATGCTGCGCAGCGCCAAACGGCTGATCAGCGCTTCCTCCGGCGTCCCTTCGATTTTCCCTAACAGTTTTTGGATTTCCTTAGGGTGGATTTCCTCTTTCGTTGTCTTAATCCCATAGCCGAAATTGCCGATAAAAACGCCGAGCTGCTGTATTTTCTCCGGATCCGGGTTGTCGTGGGTCCGGTATACGAAGGGAAGCTCCAGCCAGTAAAAATGCTGTGCTACCGTTTCGTTTGCAAGCAGCATGAAGTCCTCTATGATTTTCGTTGCCGTATTTCTTTCATAAGGCTTGATTTCCAACGGATGTCCTTCCCTGTCCAATATGATTTTGGTTTCCGGGAAATCAAAATCGATGGAGCCACGCTTCTTCCGTTTCGCACGCAGGATTCCCGCCAGTTTTTCCATTCTTTGGAACATGGGTACCAGTTCCTCATATTTCCTGCATTCCTCTCCGTCATTATCCTCCAGTATCTTTTTCACGCTGGTATAGGACATACGCCTGTCCACCCGTATCACGGACTCAACAATACGGTAATCCGTCACCTCGCCTTTTTGGTTAATCCGCATTATGCAGCTTAACGCCAGTCTGTCCACGCCTTCATTTAACGAACAGATGCCGTTGGACAGCTTATGGGGCAGCATGGGAATGACCCGGTCCGTCAGGTACACGCTGGTTCCGCGCTTTAACGCTTCCCTGTCCAGCGCGGAATTTTCCTGCACGTAATTCGTCACGTCCGCAATATGGACGCCAAGCAGGTATTCCCCGTCTTCCTCCGACATGCTGACCGCATCGTCCAAATCCTTGGCATCCTCGCCGTCTATGGTCACCATCTGCACGTCCCTTAAATCTTCCCGGCCCTGCATGTCCGCTTCCGACACTTCCGATGCCACGCGCGCCGCCTGGTTCAGCACCTTTTCCTCAAATTCCATGGGCATATCATAGCTTCGGACAATGGAGAGGATATCCACCCCCGGATCATTGATGTGTCCGAGGATTTCCACCACTTTCCCTTCCGGGTTCTTTCTGCCGTCGCCGTAATCCGCCAGTTCCACCACAACCTTATGCCCGTCCGCGGCTCCCCCGGAACGCTCCGACGCCACAAAAATATCGGCGCCTACTTTGGCGTCGTCGGGAATGACAAAACCGTAATTCTTTGATTTTTGGTAGGTTCCCACTACCTGCGTCATGCCCCTTTCGATAATGCGGACCACCTCTGCTTCCTGCCGCTTCCCCTTCTGTCCGGCAAGCAGTTTCACCTGCACGGTATCGTGGTGGAATGCGCCGTTCACCGCAGTTTCCGGTATAAATAAGTCCGTTTCCCTTCCTTCCACTTCCACAAAACCGAAGCCGCGCGCATTACTGATAAAGGTTCCCGTAAACAAATCCGCGTCCGGTTTTACGTACTTTCCCTTTGCGGTCACACTGATTTTCCCTTCCCGGTGCAGTTCCTCCAATGCCCTGCGCAGTTCCCTGCGGTCTTCTTTTGCCACCTGCATGAACGCCGCCATTTCCTTTTCCTTCATGGGGACGTAAAGTTCGTCCTGTATGAGCTCACAGATTAAATCCTTCCGTTTTTGGAATATTTCCTTTTCCGGTTCCATTTTAAATTCCTTTTCCATCATTCTTCCTTTTTCGTTTTCCTTCATTTCCTTTAAAGCGTGTGCAAAAAAAGCACCCTTACTTCTGCAAGAGCGCTTTTGTAATCATGTATCACCTTAAAATACATTCAGATTCAGGATAGCCGCCAAAACAATGAAGCCTACCGCCAAAAACTTGGTGACTTTCACAAGGGTCCCTTCCATGGAACGTCCTTTATTTTTCCCCCAATAGGTTTCCGCCGCACCGCTGATTGCCCCTAATCCTGCCGATTTGCCTTCCTGCATCAATACTAATATAACCAACGCTATGCAAATTATAATAAATACAATTAACAATACTGTCCTTAACGCCTGCATTTCAACTATCCTGCTCCTTTCCGATCCTGCGTCCGATATACGCAGATTACAGTCTAGCATAAGACCGGTAAATTTTCAAGTGTTTTATGAAAAATTTTACAATGAAGCAAATTTTACAAGGAAACCCTTTCCTTGATATAATCACGGATGACCGCATGATCCTCAGGCATACGGCAGCCGATAATATACCTGTCCTCGTCATAAGAAGACCGGATAATACATCCGTTTAATACCTTCCCGTCCAGCAGTTCAAACCCCCGGACCGTCACGTCCACCTGCTGCCCCTTTGCATTGCCGAACTCCCGCGCATCACAGGAGAAAGCAAAACCGCCCGCGCTGATGTTAATCATCCTGCCTTCATAGGAAGCGGAACCCATTTTTACGGTGCAGGCATTGTTTAATTCCAGCCTTTCATATTTTCTGCGGTTCATGACCTTCGGATTGCCCAAAGTCCACAGCTTATAGCCGCTTCCCCCGTCTGTCACAAGCGTTGTAACCCCAACGCCTTTCCATGTGTACAGGGAATTGTCCACGATAATCTGGACCTCATAGTCCTGCTTCCGGTCCGCGGAACCGAAATAACGTTCCGCTTCCCCTGTCATGCGGATGAGAATTCCGTCCTTGGCAACTTCCTCCACTTCCGTCCGGTATTCTTTCCCGTCCGGCGACAAAATCGTCAGCTTCATGCCTTTTTTCGCATCCGACACACCCATGAAACCGCCTTCCCCAAGTTCTTCCACCAGCCTGCCCACCACATTTTCAATTAAAATGACATTACGGGAGGTTTCCGCATATTTGCTCAGCATGGTTTTGGTGGTCGCTTCGGAATGTTCCACGCTCTGTGTCACCGTTGCCATGATGTCCTTGACCTGTTTCATGTTGTCCACCATATTTTGGTTGGAGCGTTCCACTTCCTTGATTGCCGTATCCACCACACGGATTTCCCCGTCAAGCTGCCTGGAATCCTCGGTAATAGCGCCCACGCTGGTATTTACCGTCTTCATTTTCCCTAACGTTTCACCGATCAGGTCCAAAATGGTGGTGATGGAATCCGTCATCTTATCGGACGTATCTTCCAAATGATGCAGTGCCGCCATAATGCTGCCGGAAGAATTCTGCGTTCCCATGCTCAGATTCCTGATTTCATCCGCCACCACCGCAAACCCCTTGCCGGCTTCCCCTGCCCTCGCCGCCTCAATGGAAGCGTTTAAAGCCAAAAGGTTGGTTTGGGAAGTAATGCTTTCAATCGTACCCGTCTCCTGTTTCACCATATCAAACTGGCTGCGGAATTCACCGAGAATTTTCTCCACCTCAGCAGACAACTGCGCCATGACGTTGGTGGATTCCACCACATTTTCCAGTTCCGCCGAACTTGTGGAAGCATGTTCGGACGATTCCTTAATCAATGCCACCATGCGCTCGGTCAGCTCCGACACGTTTGCCACCTGACGGTTGATGTCCTCCGTCATGTCCATGGAAGACTCCACTTTTTGGTTCAAGGCATGGTTATTGTCCGCCAGTTCCGCCATGCTCTGTACGACGGTATTGGCGCCTTCCTTATTCTCGTCCGAAAGCTCACGCACCACCGTCACACCGTCCACTACGGCAGAACTTGCCTCCTTCACCTGTTCAATGGTCCGCACCACCCTCTGTAAATTGCCTTCCACCGACTTAAGCATCGCCCCGTCGGACGCGCTTAAATGGTTAATGGAAACGATATAACCCGCATAGCATAAAATGACTGCCGCAATCTGTATTTCATAATTGGCAATATCGGCCGGGCTGTTAATGCCCGCCGTGTAGTTTTTAACGATAAAAGCCACAACACACAGGATATTCGCAATGCCGCAGCGCATCAGCAGGTATCTGTCCTTATACAAAACGAGCATACTCGCCACAGGCAGTATGTACATAACGGGAAGCATGGACGTAGTCGTCATTAAGACAAACAGGTAAAACAGCCCGTAACCTACCGCAATGACTTCCTTAAAAATCCCCGTCGCCATTCCTTTTATTTTTAAGACCAAAAATCCCACGGCTACCGGTATCCAGCAGATGAATACAAATGCGGCATAATATGCCACCGTCCTTGAACCTTTGACCACTTCCAGCAGATATGCCCCCGAAAGGACGATACATACCGTCAGCCAAATGGACATCGCTTTTTTATTTGCGCTTTTTGCAAAAAGTTCCTCACTATACTCCATTGCTTTACCCTCCTGTGAAAAATGGCGCCCCGCCTTACTGCATTCCATTATAACATAGGCGGGGCTTTTTTCCCACTTAAATTTCCAAACATGTTCCAGAGCGTGTTTGAAAATTCATTCCTGACATCTGCACGCCCCACTTTGCGTGATATTTGCGCCAAATTCAGGTTACATAGCCCGCTATGCACCCTTCATTTGGCACAAATCTCCCACAAATTGTGACGCACATCTGCCAGAAAGCAATTTTCAAACACGCTCTAAGGCTCCAAAACCACCTGACACATTTTCATTGTGATTAAGGCCGCTTCATGGCTTTCCGGCGTGACGCCGGCACAGCAGGACGCATCCACACATATTTTGGTTTCCGGCAGCTTAGTCTTTAAGAGCAGGGCATTTGTCACCACGCAAATGTCGGTACACAGTCCCACCAGTTCAATCTCCAATTCCTCCTTCTGCGCTTCTTCCCATAACCGCTGCGCCAATTCCATGGAACCGAACGTGGGCTTATCCACAAGGTGTGCCTGCGGCATGGCAGCCATCACTTCTTCCCGTATCTGCCATCCCTGTGTCCCGCCGATGCAGTGTTTCACCGGAAGGTATTTCCCTTCACACGTTTCCAGATAATTTTCGCCGTGGGTATCCCTTGTGGCATATATATCATCTGCCGGATAAGAACGGATTTTCGCCACTACTTTATCCACGATGGCCTGCGCTTCCTCCGTTCCCAATGCACCGTCTATAAAGTCGTTTTGCATGTCAATGACTACCAGTATCTTCCTCATCTGTTTTTCTCCTTTTTCTTTTTCCTTGCTTTCCTTATTCCATATTCCATGTTCCATGTCCGTAAACACGTTCAGGCTCCTTTTTGGCCCATTCTACCATGAAATCCGTGTTTCTTCAATTTGTTTTATTTATTCCGGTAAAAAGGAAAAGAGCCCGGTAAACCGGACTCCCTAACCTATATTTTGCGGAACGGCTCCATATATGCCGCCGTATCTCCCAATGCATCCTCAATCCGCAGCAGCTGGTTATACTTTGCCACGCGGTCGGAGCGGCAGGGCGCGCCCGTCTTGATTTGTCCCGCATTCACGGCAACGGCAAGATCGGCAATAAACGTATCCTCCGTTTCTCCGGAACGGTGGGAAATCACGGCACGGTATGCGTTCTTGTGCGCCATTTCTATGGCTTCCATCGCCTCGGACACCGTCCCTATCTGGTTTACTTTGACGAGAATGGCATTGGCAACGCCCAGCTTAATGCCCGCATCCAGCCGTTTCGTGTTGGTTACGAACAGGTCGTCGCCCACAAGCTGGATTTGCCCGCCCAAACGTTCCGTCATCATCTTCCAGCCGTCCCAGTCGTCCTCCGCCAGCCCGTCTTCAATGGAAATAATGGGGAATTTCTTAATCAGCTCCTCGTAGTAAGATATCATTTCCTCCGTGCCCCGCACAACCTCGCTTCCGCCCAGCTTGCTTTCACCGGGAAAATGGTACATGCCGGTCTTACCGTTATACAATTCGCTGCTCGCCACGTCCAGTGCAATTTTAATATCCTGCCCCGGCACATATTTGCTTGTTTCGATGGCTTCCACGATAAGGGAAAGCACTGCCGCCGCATCCGGCAGGTCGGGCGCAAAACCCCCTTCGTCCCCCACTCCCGTGGACAGCCCTCTGTCGTCCAGTATCTTCTTTAAATTGTGGTAAATTTCCGCACAGATTCTAAGTCCGTCCGCAAAACCTTCCGCCTGCACCGGCATTATCATGAATTCCTGGAAATCCACCGTGTTCGCCGCATGCTTCCCGCCGTTTAGGATATTCATCATCGGCACGGGAAGCAGTCTCGGGTGCACGCCGCCCAAATAGCGGTACAAAGGCAGTTCCAGCGCTTCCGCTGCCGCCCTGGCACATGCCATGGATACGCCCAGCGTGGCGTTTGCCCCTAAATTCCCCTTGTTGTCCGTCCCGTCCGTCTCCACCAGAATCCGGTCGATCAGGCTTTGGTCCAGGACGTTTACCCCAACCAGCGCGTTTTTAAGTTTTGTATTGATATTTTTTACGGCATTGCGGACACCCAGCCCGAAATACCTGGTTTCGCCGTCCCTCAGTTCCACCGCCTCAAACTGGCCCGTGCTCGCCCCGGAAGGCACTGCCGCACGCCCTGTTATGCTTCCTTCCACCGTCACTTCCGCTTCCACCGTCGGATTCCCCCTGGAATCCAGGATTTCCCTTCCGCGGACATCCGTAATTTTTAAACATAAATCCATGAATATTCTGCTCCTTTCCGAAATTGAATTGCCATTCCTGTGGGGATTGTTTTTCCCCATAGTTATTTCCAAAAAAAGCGGAAAAAATTCATGGATGCCGCGGCAGGCGGACACTGCGCTACCAGACTTTGTGCCGGATTACGCTGCATCCGCTATAATAGACGAACGTGCCTTCTTCCGTTCACTGGTATGCCGTTTCCTGTGCCAGCCAGGACGGAATACGGCCGGTAATTAACTCCAAACGTTTACCGTCGCGTGAATCGGACTGGCTTGCTCCTTCCTTTTCCGAATCCTTAAAGCGCACTGACACGGAATAATCATTGCTGAATGTGTCTTCCGTATTCCACCGGTTATCCATAGAAACAGGATATACCGCCTGCAGCAATTCCTCAATCCGGTCTTCCTGTGTAAACTCCTTCGTCACGGCATAGGTTTCCTCGCGGCGTTCCAAATACACCTCATCCTCCGGCATTCCGTCTTCTTCCAGCCTGTCATACATCTCCCGGTGGTAATTGGTTACCGTGACGGATTCCACTTCGTCCGCATGGATAAGACCGGCATCATACGCGCCTTTTTCCTCTAAAAATGCCAGGGTATTACGGTAAGAAGGATAAATATCATAATCAAATTCGATATACGTAGTCATTCTGCCATCCTCATCCTCTACGTCACGCTGCGTCCGGTAAGAAACTTCCCCGCATATTAATTCATTTTTAAAGGTGGAATAATCAGCATTTTCCCTGTCCTTTAAGTATGCCTCCCGGAATTCATCCATATCCTCTTTCTCCAACGGCACTTCCCAAAAGCATTGATACCCGAAAGAATAAACTTCTTCTTCCTTCATTTTCGCATATATGGCATCGTCATATAACTGGCAGACGGCTTCCCGGTATTCCCTGCTTCCCATAATCCGGTTTAACAGTTCTTCCTCCCCGCTGTCCACGGCAAACTCCCGCCATACCACCTTCCCGTTTTTCATCCGGTACGCCATGGTACACCATATGGGACCTCCTTCCTGTTTTTTCCCGGAAAGGGCGCAGATTGCCTCCGTATCGGCAATACCGTCTTTGGACAGAAAATAATCAACGGCATAGGTATAATCCAGATTTTCATCATAATAAGATTTCCGGTATTTATCATCCTGGAATATGACTACCGTATCCTCCAGCTTCTCCGGATCCGGCACCCATTTGTCAAAACCGGTCAGGTCAAAACAGTAAACCAGGAAAATAACCGCCACCGCAGCACCGGAAATAAGCATTTGATATTTCTTCCGAAGCGCCGCCCGGATATCTATTTCGTAAATAACCTCTATGACGCCGCTTCCCAAAACGACTGCCATCACCATTCCGAATACCATCATTCCGTAAGGCATGTCGCCGATTAAATTCATGACCAAAAGCGCCGTCCCCAATGCAAAAGGAACCACCAGCAGAACCTTTATGACTGCCTTTGTTTTCGGAAATGCCATCGATTTCCCTGCCGCTTCCGCCGGGCGCTTTTTATAGCAAAACCATGCAATTCCCGTATAGACAACTGCCAGCAGTATACCGACCAGCAAACGCTCCAGATGATCCGACCAGATTTCCCGTTCCCCGGCTTCATACCAAAGTACCTGGAAGACGGGAGCCGTAAAAAAAAGGGGTTCTTCCACGGACTCCCCGCAGTAAAAACGGTAAAATGTCATGCGGTAGGCAATCACCAGCGCCCGCACCACCATTTCATATCCCATAAAGATACCAGCGGCAAAAACGGTAATGATCAGGTTTCCGGTCATCATCACCGCCACAATCGCCAAGGCATAAGTTCCCAAAAACAGTATCACGGACAGCAGAGCCGAAAACACCGCCGCCGCACCGTTTTTCCCGTCCAATGCGCCGTTCATCCCTGCGACTGCAATGGCAGACAGCAGGCTGACCGCATAAGGCACAAAGAAAATAAATACGCCGTTTAAGTAAATCACCGTAAACCGTCTGGACTTTTTAACGGGAACGCTGTGATAAAAATCCACCTTCTGCCGCTTATACAAATAAGAAAATCCCTGAATGGCAATCAGGACCGCTGCCACAACGGTAATGACATAAAGCACCCCCCGAAAGGAAAGCCACTCATTTGCCGCTTCCAAAAGGCGCTGCCCAGCCTCATCCGGCGGAAGTTCGCCGATCAGGTTATGGGTCTTCGTCCGGCTCATCAGCATCAGCATACCCACCGGATAATAAAAGAACCAAAACAGCCACGATACCAGCCACAACCAAATCCTCCGTTTATTGTTTTCCCTTATGTCAGCCCAAAATGAGTTTTTTGACGTCATAGCCGACCACCTCCGTTTCACTGATAAATATCTCCTCCAAAGAGAGGGGAAGCGCCTCGAAAAATACGGTATCCACCGCCGCAAAGCGTGCAATGGTTTCCTCCCGTCCACCGCGCACCGTCAGGGTATGCAAAGAACCCCTTTCTTCCCGTTTCATGACTTCCATCCCCTCCAATGCCTTCCCGGCATCTTCGGATGTGCGGAACACGCACTGAATCTTCTGGATATTGCATTTCATGTCTTCCAAATCCTTGGACAGCAGAACGCCGCCCTTATGTAACAATCCCACATGGTCACAGATGTCTTCCAGTTCCCGCAGGTTATGGGAGGCGATGACCGGCGTCAGCCCCCGGCTTTCCATTTCGTTTGCAAAAATACTTTTTATTCCCTGCCGCATCACGGGGTCCAAACCGTCAAACGTCTCGTCACAGAGCAGGTACTCCGTACCGGAACAGATTCCGCAAAGCAGGGCAAGCTGCTTTTTCATCCCTTTGGAAAACGTATTGATTTTCCTCCTTTTATCCAACCCGAAGTTCTCCAGGTAAGTATAAAAATCCTCCCTGCGAAATCCCGCGTAAACCGTGGAAAAATATTTCTCCATTTCCACGGCATTTGCATTGGCGAAAAAATAAGGTTCATCCGCAATGAAAAAGATTTTCTCCTTCGCCTCCACATGGTCGAATACGGGAATCCCGTCCACAGTTACCGTCCCGCCGTCCGCCTTCAAAACCCCTGCCACCATCCGCAGCACCGTGCTTTTCCCGGCGCCGTTTGTGCCGATCAGCCCGAACAGGGTATTTTCTTTCACGGTCACGCTGACCCGGTCCACCGCCAGTATGTCCCCGAAGGATTTACTGAGCTCTTTAATTTCTATCATTCCCTTCCTTCCCTCCGTTTCTTCTTTTCATCCTTCCAACTGCCCAAGGCATTCCATAAAATCCGTCTTCGTCATGCCAAGCTCCATTCCTTCCCGGTAAAGCTCCTTAAGCCGCCCTTTCAGTTCCTCCTTTTTCTCCTGCAACAGATTGACACTGTCGGAAATGAAGTTTCCCCTTCCCTTCACGGCATAAATATATCCCTGACGTTCCAGCTCCGCATAGGCTTTCTGGATCGTATTGGGATTGATGGACAGCTCCATCGCAAGACTTCTCACGGAAGGCATCTGTTCGTCCCTGGTCAGCACGCCCTTCAAAATCAGGAGTTTAAACTTCTCCACAACCTGCTCATATATGGGACGGGCATCCTTGTAGTCCAAAATGATCATACGTTCTCCTTTCTGTTCCCTGGACTTATTCGTGTATGGTGTATTATCACAACTAATACACACAGTATATGATATGGGGCAGAGATTGTCAAGGAAAAGGGTAACCCCGTTAAAATAATAATTGTAATATCAATCTTTTCATCCTATAATAAACATAAAATGAATCCACACTCTTTAGCAGAAATGGAGACCAACACATGCAATGAAGGAAGGGAAGGGGCATATACCCGTTCCTTTCCATTACCGGTATATGCCCCTTTCCCATTTCAATTTCCGCCCGGCATCAAATCTCCACGCCCAAAATCCGAAGCTCCTTCTCCGCATCCGGGTTTTAAACACTTACGTAATATCTAAATTTTATAGAATCCCTTATTTAAGC
>CAJUMD010000106.1 GCA_910587275.1 uncultured Kineothrix sp. | reverse complement strand
AAACGGGCGGTGATACAGTTTTCCGTCAGGAGTTCGCTGGAGGGCGCAAAGAAGGCATTGGTGGCAAAACTCGAGTGCATGGCGCGCATGGCAGGGGCCGTGCAGGATGTGCGGGGGGATTACCCCGGCTGGGCATATCGGAAAGAGTCCCCGTTCCGTGACATGGCGGTGGAAGTATACCAGGACATGTACGGGAAGGAACCGGAGATACAGGCAATTCATGCGGGTTTGGAATGCGGGCTTCTGGCGGCGAAGATACCGGGGCTGGAATGCATTTCCATTGGACCGGACATGAAGGATATCCATACCACCGAGGAAAAACTGAGTATATCCTCTACCGCACGGGTATGGGATTATGTGCTGAAGCTGCTGGAGCGTGCCTGAATCTGCGGGAATGAATGTTCAAACGCGTTCCAAGGTCAAAATAGGCGCAAAACGTACAAAAGGAGATAGCAATGGATTTAAACAGAGGGAATATGAAAAAAATCAGGGGACTCATTTTATTTACCGCTTTGGTCTGTTTGGCGGTGTTAAAAATTGATATTGTATTGGCGGGGATATTCTTCCTGCTTGGGATTATTAAGCCGTTTCTGTACGGGGCAGCCATTGCCTTTGTGCTGAACATCCCCATGAAGGCGGTGGAAGAAGGGCTGCTTTCCAAAGTGAAAAACCCTAAATTTGCCAAAGCAAAGCGTCCGGTAAGTATTTTTCTGTCGTTTGCGTCAGTTGTGCTGGTGATTGTGCTCGTGACGGTAACGGTGGTTCCGCAGGTGACAAAGACCATGATGGAATTGGGAAATAAGATTCCGGCGTTCCTCGTGGACGCGCAGATATGGCTGGAGGAGCTGTTTGCTTCCCAGCCGCAGCTCCTTGCTGTTTTGGAGGAGTTTGACCCTGCGAAAATGAATTGGGATTCCATCGTAAACACGGTGGCGGATTTCCTGAAAAACGGGCTGGGAAGCGTGGTGACTTCCACGGTGACGGTGGCTTCCACGATTATCGGCGGTGTGGTGAATGTATTTGTGGCGCTTGTTTTTTCCTTTTACATACTGGCACAAAAGGAAAAACTGGGCGGTCAGTTAAAACGGATGCTTCATGCTTACTGTCCGGACAGGGTATATGGCAGGATATTGGAGGTGGCTTCCCTAACGGGGAGGAATTTCAGCAATTTCATTACCGGGCAGTGTACGGAATCGGTGATACTCGGCGCCATGTTTGTAGTTGCCATGGCGGTGTTCCGGTTCCCTTATGCGGTCATGGTGGGCGTACTGATTGCATTTACCGCGCTGATACCGATTGTCGGCGCTTTCGTGGGTTGTTTTGTCGGCGCTTTCCTGATTATGGTGGATAATCCGGTGAAAGCGGTTTGGTTTGTAATCTTATTCCTGGTACTCCAACAGGTGGAAGGAAACCTGATTTATCCCCATGTAGTGGGCAATTCCGTAGGGCTGCCTTCCATATGGGTGCTGGCGGCGGTGACGGTGGGTGGCAGCCTGATGGGCGTGGTGGGAATGCTGGTTTTTATTCCCATTGTTTCCACGGTTTACGCGCTGGTGCGTGAGGACGTAAACGGAAGGAATGCGGCTGCACCCGGAAATGAGACGCAATTATGAACAAAATAGGACGTTATAAAAAATATGAAAATAATGGTTGATTTTTTTCCCCGGAGCATTTATAATAAATATTGCGTTTCGGGGTGTGGCTCAGGTGGTAGAGCGCTACTTTAGGGAAGTAGAGGCCGCAAGTTCAAGTCTTGTCACTCCGATGAGCAGTAAAATAGCTGTTTTCAGAAAATGGAACAGCTATTTTTTTATTTTTCTATTCCTATTTCCCGTAAAATGTAATATAATAGTGATACATTTGGTACATAAGTACAGGTGAAGTAAATGATACCAAAGAACAAGAATGTGAAATAACTTACAGGAGGAAGATGGGATGAAGCTGAGAATGAAGATGCTATTGCTGGTAATCATACCGCTGATTTGTTTGGGCGGGATTACCTATGTTGTCGGTTCTGTTACGATTACCAGTGCGATGACGGATACAATACAGAGCGGACTGCGTGCGACTGCCATTTCGACGAGAGATGCCATCAGTACAGGGATACCGGGAGCGTTTCGGGTGGATGAGAACGGTGAAATGTGGAAGGGAGAAACATTAAACGTTTCCCGGCATTATGTGATTGCGGATGATGTGAAGAATGCTACGGGCATGGAAGTAACCGTGTTCTTCGGTGATACCAGATATATGACTTCCGTAAAGGGGGAGGACGGGAACCGCGTAATCGGGACGAAGGCTTCCGGTGCGGTGGTGGATGCGGTACTTGGTAAAGGCGAGGAGTATTTTGCACAGAATGTGGATGTGGTGGGGGAAAAATTCTTTGCTTTTTATGTGCCGTTGTTTGACGAGGGTTCCAGCAAGCCGGTGGGTATGGTATTTACCGGTATGAGCCAGGAGCAGGCCGAGGGAGTGATTAACTCCATTATCTTTACGCTGCTCGGGATTATTGTGGCTACGGTGGTAATCATTATTATCGTGGCATGGTTTGTTGCCAATAATTTTGTTAAGGGAATTAAGACAGGGGTTGCGGCGGTTGATGAAGTGTCCAAAGGAAACCTTACCATACATGTAGATCAGAAATACCTGAACAGGAAAGATGAAATCGGGGATCTTGCAGCTTCCGTGGCAAGGCTTAAGAATGAATTGGTTTCGTTAATTGGGCAGATTGCGGACAAGAGCGGACAGGTTCACGAAGAATCCCAAATGCTCAGCAAGAAAGCGGACAATACGGCAGATATGGTGACGCAGGTGGAAAAGGCGGTAGAGGAAATTGCTACCGGGGCTACGTATCAGGCGGAGGAGACGCAGACTGCCACCGAGCATATCGTAATGATGGGTACGATGGTAGAAGATACCAATGACGAAGTGGTCAGTCTGTCCGACAATTCCAATTCGATTAAAGATGCCAGCGATTCGGCAACCACGATTTTGAAAGAGCTGGGTGAAATCAACGACAGGGTGATGAATGCGATGGAGGTTATTTCGCGGCAGACCAATACGACCAATGAATCGGCGCTCAAGATCCGGGAGGCGACGAACCTCATCACTTCCATTGCGGAGGAAACGAACCTTCTTTCCCTGAATGCTTCCATCGAAGCGGCGAGGGCAGGAGAGCAGGGCAGGGGCTTTGCGGTAGTGGCAGGACAGATTCAAAAGCTGGCGGAACAGTCGGACGAATCGGCAAGACAGATAGAAGCGATTACCAATTCCCTGATTCGCGATTCCGAGGAAGCCGTGGAAACCATGAACGAAGTACAGGAAATCATGAAGCAGCAGACACGGAAGGTGGATCAGTCGGAAGAAACTTTCGGGGAAGTGAAGATGGGCATCGACCAGTCCATAGCCAGTATCAAGGCGATTGCCGACCGGACATCGAAGTTGGATACGGCTCGGGCAAGGGTGGTGGACGGCGTGCAGAACCTGAGCGCCATTGCGCAGGAAAATGCGGCATCCACGCAGGAAACATCCGCATCCGTTACGGAAGTCAGTACAATTGTGGATGATATTTCCACCAGCGCAGCACAGCTTAGGAGCATTGCGGACGAATTGAAGCAGAGCATTGATTTGTTCCGGTTATAAAATGCGCAGAGTCCGTGAAAGGACAGGAAATATGGCGGTGGAAACAGGTTTGCCAAAACCATGTATGCGGAATAGGGATGACGGGGCAGGATGATTGACAAGGAAACCTTCCAGGTATTGAATTATGTGAAAAAAGAGGAATACACGGGCAGCATGGAAGGGATGCGGTATATGTTAAGGAAGAAGACGGAAGGGGAACAGACCGTGCTGGAGGTTATTTTATGGCCGGAGCCTTTCGGTTACGGGAAGACGCCGGAGCAGAAAAAGCAGCGGGCGGTTTTTCCCCTGAATGCCGAAGGGCTGGGCCAGGCGGTGGACTGGATGAACGTTCAATATGAAACGCAGGGGGAGCTGTGGAAGATTGTGCGGCGGTCCGTATAAGGGTAAGACAGGGAACAGACATATGGATTGGAACGGAGCGGCCGCAGATACCGGAACAGGTGCGGTTTTGGAGATGCCGGACGGTTGGCAGCAGGGAGGATTAGTATGGGTGGTACTGGTAAATCGAGACCTCCGCACGTGAAACGGATTGGTGCGGCGGGAATCGGCGCGGGGCTTTTGGCGCTGCCGGTTTATGCGGCGGCAAATGTGCTGTTTGAAACTGCAATTCTGCGGGATAACAGCAACAGCCTGTTGGAGCAGAAATGGATGAAACAATTGATGGGCAGGCTGGATGAAGTGTTCTCCAAACGGGCAAAAGCGCAGGAGGGTGAAAGGGGACTTGGTTTTGATTCTTTTACCGATGTGGTGGAAACGGGAAAGCAGTGGTTTTGGGCACAGGAGAAGGAACGCATTGTCATGAAAAGCCATGACGGTCTGCGGCTTGCCGCTTATTATCTTCCGCCGAAGGAGCAGTCCGATAAGGTGCTGATTCTGATGCATGGGTACCGCAACGACGGCTTCGGGGATTTTTCCGGTTTGGTCCGGTTTTATCATGAAATGGGATACCACCTTTTGGTTCCCCACCAAAGGAGCCATGGGGAAAGCGAAGGAAGATATATTTGTTTTGGCGTAAAGGAACGTCATGACCTAAAACAGTGGACGGAATACATTGTAAAGCGGATGAAAGGCAGGTGTAAGGTCTTCCTGTCGGGAATTTCCATGGGAGGCGCCACGGTGCTAATGGCGGCGGGACTGGATTTGCCAAAGCAGGTGAAGGGTATCATTGCGGATTGTGCGTTCACTTCCCCATGGGACATTTTTTCCAGTGTCATGGATTTGAATTTCCATGTGCCGAAAACGCCGGTTCTGCAGGTGGCGGATATTATCAGCCGGAAACGCGCGGGATTTGCCTTTAAGGAGTGCAGTACGCTGGACTGTATGAGGGAGAACCGGATACCGGTGCTGTTTATCCATGGCGGTACGGATACGTTCGTGCCCACGCAGATGAGCTACCGGAATTATGAGACTTGTACGGCGCCAAAGGAGTTATTAATTGTGGAGAGGGCAGCCCATGCCACCAGCAATATGGTTGCGCCGGAAATTTACCGGGACAAAGTCATTGGGTTTATGGAAAAATACGGAAATGAAGATTAAGTGTATAGCGTTGGATTTGGACAGGACGACCTTGGATGGGCAGGGGCGTTTATCGGAAGGAAACCGTCAGGCTCTCCTGCAGGCGATTGCGAATGGCATACATGTCATCGTGGCGAGCGGGAGGGCTTTTGATACGTTACCGGAAGATATCGTGACCCTGCCCGGAATCGAATATGCAGTGACGGGAAACGGTGCGGCCATGTATCATGTCCCCACGGGGAAATGCCTGCATAAATATCTGTTAAAAGAAAAGGATGTGACGGCAATCATGGATGCCACCGCCGGTATGTATGCCGTGGCGGGGAAGGAAGCCATGGGGGTGACTTACGAAGCCTTTTTGAACGGGGTGGCATATGCGGGCAGGGAGTATGTGGGGAATCCGGAAGCGTTCGGTGCGACGGCACATGCGGTGGAGTATGTGAGGAGTACGAGGCATTTGGTGGAGGACATCCGCGCTTTTATTGACGTGCATAAGGGTGAAATGGACAGTATGGATATCATTGTGGGAGATGAGGAATGCAAGGAGGCAGTCTGGAAGACGGTAAAGGACTGTACGGAGGAAGTGTATCTTACGTCTTCTATCCGGCAGCTCATAGAAATTTCCCATAAGGATGCGGGGAAGCATTCTGGGTTAAAATTTTTTATGGACCGGCTGGGACTGCGGCGGGAGGAAGTGGCGGCATTTGGGGATGCGGATAACGATGTGGATATGCTTTTGTTTGCGGGCTGCGGCATTGCCATGGAAAATGCGTCCGAAAAATGCAGGGCAGCGGCGGATTATGTGACCATACACCATGCGGAAGACGGGGTGGCTTACGGGTTGAAGGAGATTTTGCATGTGATATAAGGATTTCTGTGCCGTATTTACGCTGGAAATCTGGGGAAAAACGGAACATGAATGGGACATGGAATGGAGAAAATGGAAAAGAATATGGGAGAGAAAACCAAAAAGAAAACGGGACAGAAAAACATGACAAGGGGAAAGTACGGGATAGGGAACCAAAAACCGGAACGCAGGAAAGAAGCGGAACGGCCTGGGAACCGGAAGCCGGAATACGGGACAGGAGCGGAACGGCCGGGAAACCGGAAGCCGGAATACGGGGCAGGGGCGGAACGGATGGGAAGGCGGGGACCGGAGCGCAGGAAAGGTGCGGGACGGGGGGAAAACCGCAAACCGGATCAGGAGAAAAGAAGGGGAGCGTTTCAGGGCAACGGATATGCCGGAAAAACCGGAACCGAGCGGGAGCCGGGATTTCATGCCGGAAATAAGGCAGCGAAAAGCGCCGGGAAAAAAATATGCCGTGCATTTGGGGACTGCGGTGGCTGCCAACTGTTAGGGGTTCCTTATGAGGAACAGCTTGCCATCAAAAAGCGGGAGACTGCAAAACTGTTAAAGCCGTATGTGAAGCTGGAAGGCATGATTGGCATGGAGGAGCCGGAACATTACCGGAATAAGGTGAATGCCGCGTTTACCCATGGGAGGGACGGAAAGCCTCTGTCGGGAGTGTATAAGGAAGGAACCCATTACATTATTCCGGTGGAGGAATGTATGCTGGAAAACAAAAAGGCGGATGAAATCATCGCTTCCATCCGGGAACTGGTTCCGTCCTTTAAAATAAAGATTTACGACGAGGATTCGGAATACGGACTGCTGCGCCACGTGATGGTAAGGGTGGCACCTGCCACGGGGGAGATTATGGTGGTTTTGGTACTGGCTTCGCCAATCCTGCCTTCCAAAAACAATTTTGTAAAGGCGCTTTTGAAGCGCCACCCGGAGATTACGACAATCGTGGTGAATGTAAATGACCGTAAAACAAGCATGGTGCTTGGCGACAGGGAGCAGGTAATCTATGGGAAGGGATATATTGAGGATGTGCTGTGCGGCATAACGTTTAAGATTTCCCCCAGGTCCTTTTATCAGGTAAATTCCGTCCAAACAGGGAAATTGTATGGGAAAGCAATGGAATATGCAGGATTGACCGGAAAGGAAACGGTACTGGATGCTTACTGCGGTATCGGAACCATAGGAATGGTTGCGGCGGCAAAGGCAAAGAAGGTCATCGGTGTGGAACTGAACCGGGATGCGGTGAAGGATGCCGTGGTGAATGCGAGGAAAAACAAGATTGCGAACATTGCTTTTTACCAAAAGGATGCAGGGGAATTTATGGTGCAGTTGGCAGAACAGAGGGAAAACATTGATGTTGTGTTCATGGACCCGCCCCGGACGGGAAGCGATGAAGTGTTTTTGGAGTCCCTGGTCAGGCTGAAACCAAAGAAGGTGGTGTATGTGTCCTGCAACCCGGAGACTTTGGCAAGGGACCTTGGGGTGCTTGTGAAGAAGGGGTACCGGGCGGTGAAAGGGGTTGGGGTGGATATGTTTCCGTTTTGCAGTCACGTTGAAACCATTGTCTTGCTTTCCAAGGGCGAGGTCGACTCGAAAAAGATTCGGGTTGAGTTCTCTTTGGAAGATATGGATATGTCGGAGTTCCAAGATGGAGCAACCTATCCGCAGATCAAGGAGTATGTTTTGGAGCATACCGGGTTAAAGGTGTCCAACCTCTATATCTCACAGATCAAACGGAAATGTGGGATTGAAGTAGGCAAAAACTACAATCTGCCGAAGGCTGAGGATTCCAGACAGCCACAATGCCCGCCGGAAAAAGAGAAAGCAATCCGAGAAGCATTCAAATATTTTGGGATGATCTAACATCCAGCAAAATGGAGGTTTCTTATGGATAGATTGATTTCTTGTGAGTTCAACATGGATAATGCCTGTGTGGAACTGAAATTCTTAGATGGCAGTATGATTGCCATTGATACCATCGCCGTGGAGAATGAGGTTGCCGATAATATGTATCAGCGGTCAGAATTGGACTATCTGATCTACAATAATCCGATTGGATATGCAGACTTGATATTGAACGGTGATCCCGAAACCTATTTGAAAACTGTAACTGAATACAAACCGCTTGATAGTTAACCAACACTTTGCCCGTGGGAGAAATTCTGCGGGCAATTTTTTGTATCTTCTCTGTGAACGCTATTGATTTTGATTGTCTAATGTTGTAGACTGTATATGAAGTCTAACGGTATAGACAAGGAGGGCGTGAATATGGATTTTCCGAAGATTCACGAAAGTGAATATCGTTTTTGTTTGATTATGTGGGAGCATGAGCCGGTTACTGCTACCCAGCTTGTAAAGCTGTGCCAGGATCAACTCGGATGGAAAAGAACTACGACTTATACCGTTATCAAGCGTCTTGGAGAGCGTGGTGTGCTGAAGAACGACAATGGCACTGTTACTTCTCTCGTTTCCAAAGATGAAGCCCAGGCGTGTGAGATCGATGAACTGGTTGAGAAGAAATTCGAGGGTTCTCTGCCTGCCTTTATCGCTGCTTTTACAAAGCATCAGGCTATGTCCGAAGATGAGCTTGATGAGGTACAGCGCATGATCGACCGCATCAGGAAAGGAGGTTCACAATGAACGAACTCTTTTTGAAAATTATCAACATGAGCATATCGGCAAGCTGGCTTATCCTGGCTGTGCTGATACTCAGGCTTGTTTTGAAGAAAGCTCCCAAATGGGTCAATGTTCTACTTTGGGGTATTGTAGCTGTCAGATTGGTTTGCCCATTCTCTTTTGAGAGTGCATTGAGTCTGATTCCAAGTGCAGAAACCATTCCTCTGGACATTGGAATGGATACTACACCAACCATCAATAGCGGTATAAATGCAATAAACAACGCAGTCAATCCTATTATCGGCCAATCTAACACTCCGATGGCTGGCGCAAGTGCAAATCCGTTGCAGATTACCATTGGTATCTATGAATATATTTGGATTTTCGGCATGATTGCACTGGCATTATATACAGCCATCAGTTACTGGCGTCTGCGCCGTAAGGTGGATACTGCCGTTCGCTACGAGGACAATATTTTCCAAAGTGAGAATGTCGGTTCTCCGTTTGTCTTGGGCATCATCAAGCCGAAAATCTATCTGCCGTTCAAAATGGATGAGCAGGATATGGAACACGTTGTTGCCCATGAACAAGCACACATTCGCCGCAAAGACCATTGGTGGAAACCTCTTGGTTTTCTCCTGCTGACAATTCACTGGTTCAATCCTTTGATGTGGCTGGCTTATGTTCTGCTGTGTCGTGACATCGAGCTTGCCTGTGATGAAAAGGTTATCAAGGAACTCGGAAATGAACAGAGAGCAGATTATACCCAAGCACTTGTGGCTTGCAGCGTAAATCGTCGTATGATTGCCGCCTGTCCTCTTGCCTTTGGTGAGGTAGGTGTAAAGGAGCGTGTGAAATCCGTGATGAATTATAAGAAACCTGCGTTTTGGATTATCATTCTTGCAGTGATTGCCTGTGTAGTTGTTGTGGTCTGCTTTCTGACAAATCCGAAGCAAGACAGTTACACACTGCGAATCGTTGTTCCAGCGGGAAGTCAAGAAGAATTTGTGTATTCGGATGAAGAAGTCAGCACAATCAAGAACTCAATCAAAATATGGTCTGGTGATGGATTGGGTGATACGGAAGTCCTGTTATCTCCGGTCAATGAAACAACAGAAACCGGATATACTGCTACCTATCTTACACATGGAATGCCGGTGGAATTTGATGCTGAAAAAGATACGTGGTTTAAGATTGGTGTAAATATGCAGAACTCCACTGACGAGGACATTATTGTATATGTCGAAGTGGAAAATGTAGAGGTGCGTATTGCTGATGAGGTAAATTCCGTCATAGAGTGGTTTGACTACACAGAGAACCCCTCTGCTATGGATGATGAATCAACTATAAAACTTCAGATATATCCAGATGTTACTTTCAGCTACAACCAGACACAAATAATTGCGTCAAAACCCTTTGACACTTCGGAACTTACTGGCCAAACAATTTTGATTGATGGTATGCCAATATGGAACGCTTATTTTACTGACCTTACTGGGGATGATTTCCCAGAAATCTGTGCAACATACAGCTTTGGTTCTGGAATGATTGATAATCGCATTACCATTTATGACTATGTAAATGGTGTAAGCTATGAACTGTCTGACCGAGGATGTTTCGATTTCGCACTTAGACTGGATAAGCAAGACGGTCATCTGTACGTAGATAAAACAAAGTACAATTCTGAAGAACTGGTAGAAACCGGACGATTGGTTTTCAAGAATAATTGTCTTCAGATTGAAGGCTTTTCTAACGAAGCACATCAGGTGTTCCAAGCTGAAATTCTGGAAATCCATGATGGGTATTATCTTGTGAAACCTGTTGAGGGTAGTTGGGAACTGAGTAGTGCAGACAGAATTGAAGTGCCTATCAGAAATGCTCGGCCGTCACCCGAACCAGAAGTCGGAGAAGCAATTGAAATCGAATACTCCGGTGAAATCCTTGAAACTTATCCTGCACGAATTGCGGATGTTTATAGCATCAAAGTTGCAGCAGAAAAGGGTAGACTAAACGGATTTGAACTAAATCTTGCTGGAAATACATCTTTACAAAATAAGATGGTACTTACTGAGGAGGCACCGTATTGGTGTATTTTCGTAAACAATGAAGGTTCTAACAATATTACAGTAGAAATTGGTGGCTATGTCTATGAAGTCGAAGCTGAAACGTATGAACATATCTTTAGGGATGAACTGTGGGATGCTGGCACTTACAGTGCAAGTTTTGCATCTATAAATGGAATGGAAGGAACTGTGACTTGCTATACTTACAAGTACAGGCTGGAAGTTACCGGACGGTTGAATAACGCCGTTGAGGATACAACCTATGTTATTTTGAGCAACATCGAGAATATTACATTTGAACAGGCTTGGAAGGCCAGCGGACTAAGTAGCAATACCGCAGACTACTTCGATCCCGCCGAAGCCGTGTTCATCAATAGGACACGATGAGTATTGATCCTCGTAATACACTTAAATAATAAGTTGAGTCAAGCGCAACCAATGAAACCGCTGCAATTTCCGTAAAATTGCAGCGGTTATTTTTAGAGTTCAAACGCCACCAATGTTTCCTTTGGTAGCTTCTCATTTTCGCAGTTCAGAAGATACGATATTGCCTGATTTGCAAAGCATTTTGTTATCATCGTGTCCCAATCGGCAAGTTGAATGATCTCAGCTGTGCCATTCTCAAAATTAAATGAAATCTCGCCCCATTCGCCGTCGCAGTCTGCTTGGTATTCGTAGATTGCGGCGGCGATTTTCTTTTTGCGCTTGGTTTTGGATTTCTGTTTCAGCCGGACAGCATGGAGCGCACCTTCGGCAACCAGCAGTTCTGTCAGTTTGTCCACCGCTTTCCGGTAGGCTCGCTCTGCACCGCTGGCAGTGCTGCCCTCAAACATAATCGCCAGTTCTTCAAAAGTGGGGCGGTTCTTCCATGAGCCAACTCGCCCACAGGTCATACAGATTGCTAACCGTTTTTCAAGTAAGGTCTGTTCCCGGTAATTCAGCTTCTCAAATGCCCGCTGCACCTTTTCAGCCTGTATGCCGTTCCAGAGGATGTCGGCATAGTTCCAAGTATCGTCAAGGGCAACATCTTCGCCCGTTTCCTCGCCGTCTTCGCCCGTCACATAGAACGGCTGCTGATTGCGGATGCCACGGACTACTTTCAGATATTCTTCCGCAAGGGCAAGGTCGCAGTTGTATTTCTTGG
>CAJUMD010000105.1 GCA_910587275.1 uncultured Kineothrix sp. | reverse complement strand
AGTTGGTAGAGCGACGCATTCGTAATGCGTAGGTCAAGGGTTCGAGTCCCTTTGGGAGCTTTTTTTATGCGCAGCCCTATGTAGTGGAAGTATGCTGCTAAGGCGGCGCATGGTGCAGGGGAAAGATTTCTTCTGACCGATTTTCCGTTGGGTATTGACTTTATGGGATGCACTTTCCCATGAAACAAAAAACCATGCAGGGAAAAATTTTCCCTGCATGGTTTTTTGTTTTGCATTGCTTGTTCTGCGCATTCTGCACAGACAGCCGTACTTGTGCGGATATTTGGTGACTGCCGCGAGGGTTAATACCCTGCTGCCTGCAGCGCTGGAAGTTTGATGCTCCGTTGCTTGCAGCGGGATGGCGGATTTTTTACATACCTATACAAATTTTACGGCAGTTCCGTAAGCCATGACTTCTGCGGCGCCCTGCATAACGGCAGCGGATGCGTAGCGGACATTGACAATGGCGTCCGCACCCAGTGCTTCCGCTTCGCCGACCATACGTTTGGTGGCCAAAGCCCTTGCATCGTTCATCATTTCCGTGTAAGCGCCGAGTTCGCCGCCCACGATGGTTTTAAATCCCTGTGTGATATCCCGGCCAATATTCTTGGACTGGATGGTGCTTCCCTTGACAAGCCCCAGCATTTCCAGGTTTTTTCCTGAAATGTAATCAGTATTTACTAAGATCATCTTCCTCACCACTCCTTATCTCTTTGATCCGCTCTATCAGGACATAAATGCCTACGCCTGCAAGAAGCAGCGGCACCAGTCCGAATAGGAGCTTTGGCAGCGGAGGAATGGGGATAAACAGGCAGAAAACGGAAAACCCCAAATAGTAGAGAACCAAAAGGGACATAAACACAATGGGCGCAATCATTTTCTTTGCATGGTTGTTCATGACAGTTCCTCCTTGTTTCCATATTGTATTATTTGAATAATACAATTATACTATAATATGTTTTTATGGTTTTGTCAAACATTTTATGGTTATGGAAATCAGTTGCTGTTATTCGGTCTGTGACCAGTAACCGTAAAATGCATGAATACCAAAATTTGCAGTTGTAATTTTTCTGCCGATTGGATATAATAGAACTAACCTGAAATGTGCGACAACTCCTGTTATTTTGAACCTACATTTACTTTAAACGGGATTCCTACATTGTCTTATGGCTGTCAAGCCCCCACTCGTAAGAGGATTGGAGGGGAAGGCAAAAGTAAGGTTGCGGTTACCCACCTAGCACGGCTAGGAGTCAAAGTACAGGAACCGGCATTTTGGGGGAATATTGTAGTATGCTACAAAAGAAAAAGCAGCCCTTCGGCTGCTTTTTTATGCGCAGCCCCATGCAGTGGAAGTATGCCGCCAAGGCGGCGCATGGTGCGCGCGGAGTAGGGGAAAAATTTCCCCTACTCGATTGCACAGCCCCACGCAGTGGAAGTATGCCGATAAAGCAGCGCATGGTGCGCACGGCGGGGAAGGGGAAATGCCCTTGTCCAATGGGGCGGATACAGTTACGGATGGCGCAGGAGCCGGTAAGGGGGATTGGAATGGGCAGGGAAGAAAAAATGTTCTTAAAACTGCTATTTATTTTAGCGGGAATGCTGGTAATCGGTTATATTCTGGCGGTAAGCATACGGATGAACCGTATCCGGCAGCCGGAAGGAAATTATATGCGGCTGCAGGACGTACTGATTCTGACGCAGGCGCTGGACGGGGAATTTGAGGCAAATTACGGCAGCGACGGGCGGTATGCGGTGTGGCAGGAGGCTTTGGCAGCGGACGGGGAGAGCAAACTTACCTACGGACAGTTTTTGGATTGGGCGGATATGCTGCGGGCGGACATACCGGAGACGCCGGGTGACAGGGAAATCCGCAGTATGTTCGGAAGGAAGTACCGGGACAGCCACTTTATGCTGGAAGAAGACTGGTTCGCCTGTTACGATGCCCTGCTGGAGGATTGCGGGATGCAGGATACCGTTTCCATGGAGAACGTGACCGTGCTTGGCGTTGGCAGTGAAGTGTCGGACGGTGCGGGCGGCGTTCTGCCGGATCATACCCTGTTTGCGGAGGAAGGTATTTTCCCGTTCCGCTCGGATGCTTTTGCGGAGCACAAATACCAGGTAATCCGGGTGTACCAAAAGGGCGGGGAGCTTTTGACCGTGCGGGAAGTGGTAAGCCGCGGCATGGATTGGGAAAATGTATGGATTATGGAAGCGGAGGAGAAAAACCGCCTTCAGGTTTTTTACCGGGAACATGAGATATGGGTGCCTTATGAAAAAGCAGAAAGCCCCTGGCGGGAACAGGTTGCGGATTTCGGGTTTGCGGACGGCAGGCTGCAGTCGGTGAAGGTCAAGGCGGATAAAGTAAGTGGAAAGCTGCTTAGTGTCCGGGACGGGGAGCTGGAAATCGAAGGAGCGGGGAAATATCCTTATGCGGAAAACCTGAAAGTGTATAAACTATATGGCGCCCTGGCGGAAGGCGGATGGCAGGAACTGCGGATTGGTTACGACTTTACCGATTTTGTGCTGGAGGACGGTGTGATTTGCGCCGGACTGACGACGCGGGACGGAGCGATGGAAAACATACGGGTGGTTATTAAAAATACCGGTTATGCAGGGGCATACCATGAGGAAGTAAGGCTGACGGCGGATACGGACTTTGCCCTGCTCTATGGGGAGCCGATGTTCCGGGAAGGGAACCCGGACGGTAAGGCGGGAATGGAGCGGAAGGAATTCCGTGCAGGAGAAGTCGTCACCATTGACGGGGACAGTGAATACTTTAAGGGGGATAGGATTTACATAGAACCTGCCGCGCTGACCGGTCGAATCCGTCTGCTGTCGGTGGAGCGGTCCCAGGGGGAGCCTGCCTACCGGGGAAAAATGGAAATCGCGAAAACCCCGGAGGGGCTTGTGGTGGTCAATGAACTGCTGCTGGAGGAATACCTGTATTCGGTAGTGCCAAGTGAAATGCCGGCATCCTATCCGTTGGAAGCGCTGAAGGCGCAGGCGGTATGTGCGAGGACGTATGCCTACCGGAATATGACCCGTTCCGGGATTGCGGCATTCGGCGCCCATGTGGATGACAGTGCGGGTTACCAGGTGTACAATAACATTTCGGAAAATGCGCAGACCACGAAAGCGGTCAGGGAGACGACCGGACAGTTGTTGTATTATGGGGAAGAACTGTGCGGTGCTTATTATTATTCCACTTCCTGCGGGTTTGGGACGGACGCGGGCGTCTGGAAGTCGGGCAGCGCGGAGGATACCTCTTATCTGCGGGCGAAGCGCATCGGTGAGGAAAGCGGGGAGTACGGCGGCGAAGACATGGCGCAGGAGGAGAAGTTCCGCGAGTTTATCCAAACCGCCCATGACTCCGATTACGAGAGCGGGGAGGCATGGTACCGGTGGGAATATGAAGTGGAGGAAATCGACAAGGAACAGTTGCTTGAGAATATCAGGAAAAGATACGAAACCAACCCGAATCTGATACAGGTGATGAACCGGGACGGGGAGTATGAAAGCAGGGAAGTGGGAAGTCTTGGGGACATTACGGATATTTATGTTGCGGGAAGGGGAGACGGAGGCGTAGCGGATGAGCTGGTCATTGAAGGTACGGGAAATACCGTGAAAGTCCTGTCGGAGCACAATATCCGTTATGTGTTAAACAACGGGGACGGGAAAGTGGTCAGGCAGGATGGCAGCGAGGTATCTTCCCAGGGACTGCTTCCCAGCGGCTATCTGGTAATTACGGCTGGTAAAAAGGATGATGTTGTGGTAGGATATAGATTGACCGGCGGCGGTTATGGGCATGGTGTGGGTATGTCCCAGAACGGCGCAAAAGAGATGGCGAAGAAAGGATTTACGTCGGAAGACATCCTGACTTTTTTCTATGAATCCTGTGTGGTGAAGGATGTGTATTGACGTTTTGTTGACGGATTATGCTAAAAAAAATGTTTTATATCGGCAGGGATTTCCAAATCCATATTAACCGGAAAAATATCAGTGCCTTTGCGGCGAGTACGGCTTTTTTCCTTTTTGTGTCGCTGATACCGATTTTGGTGCTGCTATGCGCCGTCATTCCGTATACGACGCTGACGAAAGCGAACCTGATGACGTTCATGACGGACATCACGCCGGATGTGGTGGACTCCCTTGTCATATCGATTATCGAGGATGTGTACGCGAAGTCAGCGGGCATTATTTCCATTGCGGCGGTTACGCTGCTTTGGTCGGCGTCCAAAGGGATGCTGGCGTTAATACGCGGGATGAACGAAATCAACGACGTGGAGGAAAACAGGAATTATTTCGTGCTGCGCGCCATCGCTTCCTTTTACACGGTGCTGCTGCTTGTGGTGGTACTGCTTTCGCTGATTGTCATGGTATTCGGCAACGCTTTGGTAAATGGAATCATACGGACGATTCCGCAGACGGAGCCCTTTTTTGACTTTCTGTTAAACTTCCGGCTGTTATTTTCGCTGCTTGTGATGATTGTGGGCTTTTCCATGATGTATGCCTACATACCGAATAAGAAGCTGCGGTTTTTGTACCAGATACCGGGCGCCGTTTTTTCGGCGGCGCTTTGGAACGTGTTTTCCTGGGCATTTTCCATATATGTGGGTAAAATTAATGATTTCAGCACGTATGGGAACCTGGCGACCATCGTGATTATTATGCTTTGGATGTATATGTGTATTTATATTATTTTAATAGGGGCATACTTAAACCGCTATTTTGAACCGGTGTACCAGTTTTTGGATGACGGCCGGTGACGGAGGGATTTCATGGCGGGATACGTTTCGCATCTTAAATTGTTGCGCGTAAAATCCTAAATTTTTATAAAAAGATTGACCGCAACCAAAGAAGCGATTATTATAAGATTAGAAAGTTTGCGGAAAGGCAGATAATGGAAAATGAGGGTAATCGCAGGAACGGCGGGAAGTCTTCCCCTGAAGACACCGGAGGGGATGGATACCAGGCCGACCACCGACAGGATAAAGGAAACGCTGTTTAACATGTTGAATCCGCATCTGCCGGACAGTGTGTTTTTGGACCTGTTCAGCGGAAGCGGACAGATTGGGATTGAGGCGCTCAGCCGTGGGGCAGGACATGCTTATTTTGTGGAAAACGGGACAAAGCCTTTTGCCTGTATCCGGCAGAATTTGGAGTTTACCGGTTTTTTGGATAAGGCAACCCTGTTAAGGCAGGATGTGCTGGGTGCATTGGCGGCGGTCCGGGAGAAGGAAGCGGATATTATTTTTATGGACCCGCCTTACGGCATGGGATTTGAAGAAAGGGTGTTAGGGACGTTAGCGGGGATGCCCTATGTGACGGACCATACCCTGTTGGTAGTGGAAGCGGCGCTTGACCGTGATTTTACTTTTGTGCGGGAACTTGGCTATACGCTGGAAAAGGAGAAGCGGTATAAGACCAACAAACATGTGTTTATGAGGAAACAAGGGGGAGGGGAAAACCGATGAAATCTGCCATCTATCCGGGGAGTTTCGACCCGGTGACGTTCGGGCATCTTGACGTAATCCGTCGGGCGGCGGATATTTTTGACGAATTAACGGTAAGTGTGTTGAACAATCACTTAAAGACTCCATTGTTTTCCGTGGAAGAACGTGTTAAGATATTGGAGGAGGCGACGAAGGATATCCCGAACGTAAAAGTGGATTCTTTCAGCGGTTTATTGATTGACTATGCCAAAAGGAAGAATGTCCACGTGGCAATCAGGGGACTGCGGGCGATTACGGATTTTGAATATGAGCTGCAGATTGCACAGACCAACCGTAAACTGTCGGACGGGGAGTTGGATACCATGTTTTTAACCACCAGTTTGGAGTATGCCTATTTGAGTTCCACCAGCGTGAAGGAAATTGCCAGCTTTAACGGGGATATATCCATGTGTGTGCCGGACTTTGTGGCGGAGCTGATATATCAAAAATATGGACATAGATGATGTTGTCCGGAGTTGGGACAGCCATGGGAGACGGATATGAGCAGTAGGATTGAACAGTTAATCGATGAAATAGAGGAATATATCGACAGTTGTAAATACCAACTGGCATCCAATACGAAAATCATCGTGAATAAGGAGGAAATCGATGAGTTATTGCGCGAACTGCGGATGAAGACGCCGGATGAAATTAAACGGTACCAAAAGATTATCAGCAATAAGGAAGCGATTTTAAATGATGCCCGTGCCAAAGCGGAGGCGTTAATTAACGAGGCAACCGTACATACCAGCGAATTGATTAATGAGCATGAAATCATGCAGCAGGCATATGCGCAGGCGAACGAGGTGGTAACGCTGGCGACCCATCAGGCGCAGGAAATACTGGACAAGGCGACATTGGAGGCCAATGAGGTACGCTCCGCCGCTATGCAGTATATGGACGATATGCTGGCAAACCTGGAGAACCTGATTGGACAGACCATAAACATGACGGCATCCCATTACGAAAGTTTTGTCAATAATTTAAACGGATATGCCGAAATCGTCCGCGCGAACCGTGCGGAGCTGCGGCCGCCGGACATCGAAGAACTGTTAAATGAAGGGGACGGGAACGGAAATAATGCGTTGAATTTGGATATGCTGAAATAATTTGGACATACTGGAAGTTGGATTATGCAGGAAACGTTTTACGGTTAAGGAAAAGCGTGAAAAGAAAATAAATAGAATGGAAAAAGACCGGTTTCGCTTATTACATGGAACCGGTTTTTCAGATACAGGAGACAGGAAAGGAAAAGAATGAAAAAATTTTATTTTTGGAAAATAACTGCCGGTTTTCTGTTTGCGGTCCTTTTATTCTTTACGGATAAGAATGGAATTGCCGTCCATGGGGCGGAACCGGTGGTGGTCGTACTGGACCCCGGTCACGGAGGGGAAAACCTGGGCGCGGAGTACGGGGAATATACGGAAAAGGAAATGACGATGGCCGTGGCAAAGGCGATGAAGGAAGAACTGGAAAAGTACGAGGGGATAGAGGTATACCTGACCCATGAGACCGATAAGGACATGTCCCTGGAGGAAAGGGCGGAGTTTGCAAGGGATAAAAACGCGGATTTCCTGTTCTGCCTGCATTTTAACATGTCGGAGGAACACAATAAATTCGGCGCGGAAGTTTGGGTTTCCGCATTTGGCGATAAGTACCAGAAAGGTTATACCTTCGCCAGTGTGGAAATGGATTTGCTGGTGCAGAAAGGGCTGTATTCCCGCGGCATCAAGACAAGGCTTAACGACAGCGGGGAAGATTATTACGGGATTTTGCGCCACTGTACCGCCATGGATGTACCGGCGGCATTGATTGAGCACTGCCATTTGGATGAGGAAAACGATTGGGATTTTTATGATTCCTGGGAAAAAATCAGACAGTTCGGCATTTTGGATGCCACGGCGGTGGCGAAATATTTCGGGCTGCGTTCGGAGGAACTTGGCGTGGACTACGGGACATACCGGAATGTGGAAATCCCGGAACCCGTCCTGCCCGTGAAGCCGGATACGTCGGAGCCGGACATCTGTATCATCGAGGTAGGGGAAATAGACAGCCGCACGGGGGAAGTCACCATCCATGTGACGGCGGCGGATTATGACAGCCATATCCTTTATTACAGTTACAGCTATGACGGCGGGGAAACGTTTTCACCGCTGCAGAGGTGGGAGCCGCGGAATGCGGACAGTCTGACGTTTACAATGCAGGTACCCTCCGGTATCATGCCGGAGGCTGTGGTCAACGTATACAATGCTTATGACCGTATGACGGAAAGTAACCATGTATCCCTGCCCTCTATGCGCTACGGGGAGTACGGGGACGTGGTGGAAGCGGGCAGCATGACCGCCCAAAGCAACCGGGACGGCGCCGGAGCTGCGGGAATGCCCAAAGACGGTGCGGAAATCGGGGCGGACGGGATGGAAAGTTTCCCGGAAGGAAGTGGGGATGGAAGTGCCGCCGGCAGCCTTTCAGGCACCGGTGCCAAAACGGGAGGCAGCGTTGCTGCGGGAAACGGGAAGGACCGCCGGGAGGTAGACACGCCCGAGATAACGGTATGGTATTTCCTAAAAGTATGTTTGGTCTGTACGGCAATCCTGTTCTTCCTGTTACTGACCGCCCGTTTGTTGTTTGGCGGGAAACGCAGGCGTTCCAGGCGTCCGTTCAAATAAGGAAGGCGGAAGGGAAAAGCAGGGCAAACAGCCCGTAATATACCGCAGTGAGGGCAGACAGCGCCAGTTTGTGCAGGACATACCCTTTGAGCGCCAGGTCTGTTTCCTTTATCATGCTGTATGTTTGGGCGATGCAGGAAAAGCCGCCGAAGGGAAGCAGTAGGAGTATGGGCAGCGGCGCCGCGTTTCCCACGCGGCTGATGCCGCTGGTGATTTCAAACAGGCAGTTTAACAGGCTGCCGGAATCCGTTCCGGCAACGGGAACGGTGCGGAGGAGGATTTGCGGCACAAGGTTTAGGAGGTTAAACAGGACCATGTATCCCCCCAGCTTGGAAATGCTGTAAAGACCGGACAGGATGGCGTCGTCCAGTGTATCCGGCAGCGTTTCCTGTTTACGTTTGGCGGAGAGCTGTTCTGCGGCGGACAAAAGATTGCCCTTTTTTGTTTTTTCCCAAAGGGCAGGGGAGGCAATCCCCCGGTATACCGTATAACGCAGGAAAATGCCGTATAACAGCGGCAGCCCGTACATGCCAAACAGATAGGGCGCTTTGTGCGTAAGGCCAAGCGTGGGCAGGACGAAGCTGACGAAATAGACCGGACCGATGTTGTTGCAGAAGGCGAGCAGAAAGGAAGCTTCCTGTTTCGTCAGTTTCCGGCAGGCATATAATTCGGCGATGGTTTTCGCCCCCATGGGAAAGCCGCAGAGGAAGCCGATGACCAAAGCATAGATGCCGTTTAAACGGATATGCAACAGCGGCGTGAAGACCGGGCTTACGATGCGGGCAAAATATTCGGTCAGGTTCAGGCGTACCATCATGCCGGACAGGATCATGAAGGGAAGCAGCGCGGGAATCATTTTATTGAACCAAAGCTGCAGCCCGGTCAGCGAAAAAGCAAGGCTTTCCATGGGATAGGTTAAAAGCAGCCCGGTTAGCAGGAGGAAGGCAAGGGTCAGGAAAAAGGTTTTTAATTTCAAGTCATCACCAGATTATTTTGGATTTTCTGTCGTTTAAAGTATATGAGGGAAAACGGAAAATAGAAGGAAAGCGTAGGGAATACATGAGGATACGGAAGGTGTAGTGGTGTAGGATGGAAGGGAACAAACTACGTTTGGATAAATTTTTATGCGAACTTAAGGTGGGTACGAGAAGCCAGGTAAAGAAGGAACTGAAGCAGGGATTTGTGAAGGTCAACGGGGAAACCGTGACGGAGCCGGAACGTAAGGTGGACGTGGAAAAGGACCAGGTGGTTTACAAAGGGCGGACGCTTTCCTACCGGAAATATGCTTATTATATGTTGAACAAACCTGCCGGGGTGGTGTCGTCAACCAAGGACAATACCTGCCTTACGGTGGCGGAACTGTTAAAGGATACCGGTTGCGGCGGACTGTTTCCCGTGGGAAGGCTGGATAAGGATACCGAAGGACTGTTAATCATGACCAATGACGGCAGTCTGGCACACCGGCTGTTGTCGCCGCGCAAGCATGTAGACAAGGTATACGAGGCGGAGCTGGAAGAGGAACTGTCAAAGGAAGCCGTAAAGGATTTGGAAAGCGGTGTGGACATAGGGGAGGACAGGCCGACACTGCCGGCGAAGGTAGAACTTTTGGGGGGAAAACGGATACGCCTGACCATTACCGAGGGAAAATTCCACCAGGTGAAGCGTATGATGCGGGCGGTAAGGAACGGGGTGGTCTCCCTGCGCCGGACGTCCATGGGGGGACTTATGCTGGATGAAAGCCTCCGGCCGGGGGAATACCGGGAACTGTCGGAGGAGGAAATTGCCGTTTTGCAAAAGGGCGGTATGCCATAGGGACAAAAGGAGGTCTTTGACTTATGAAAAAAGTACTGTACGGAGTGTTGGGGCTGCTTACCCTTCTCAGCCTGTTTATCCTTGCCTGCATCTTCCAGCCGGAGCTGGCAGGAAAAGTTTCGGATTTACTGTACGCGGACCGCGGGAGCGAAGAAAACCGAAACGAAGACAACCGGAACGAAGAAAACAAAAATAACGAGAACCGGAATGAAGAAAGCCGGACCGGAGAATCCGGCAACGAAACCGGAACCACGGGTACGGCAGGGCAGCCGTCATCCGGGAACCATAACGGGGGAACGGATGCATCCGGCGCCGGACCGCAGAATATGGCGGTATCCGCGGACACGCAGGGGGAAGGCGGAGCGGATGGCATGGAAGGGCTGACTTCGGATGAGGTCCTTGGACTGAATGGCAGCGCCGTGCGTACCGGACAGGGAAACGGGACGCAAAACCGTCCGGATGCCGCGCAGAAGGAACGGGAACGGGCGGCGGAAGGCGTTGCGGGCAGGGGCGGTTACGTACCGGTACAGGGGGAAACCGAACAGGTAGACGACAAAGAAGCGGAAAAGCTCAAAGAGCAGTATACATATGGGGAAACGGGCGAGGGGTTAACGTTCGATTCGGAATTTTACCCCTATTATGATATGCTGGACGGAGACCAGCAGGCGTTGTACCGTCAGGTTTATGCCAATGCCATGGCGGTCAACGGCATATTCAATCCGGTAAAACCGGTATCCCAGGGGCAGCTTAAGAATGTTTTCATGGCGGTTTTCAATGACCATCCGGAACTCTTCTGGCTGGATTCCGCTTACCGCGGGAAATTCGACCGCAGGGGGGAATGCGTGGAAATCGTGTTGGAATTTAACCGGCTGATTGATGATTTGGATGCCGCAAAAGCGGCGTTCCATGCGGAAGCAGAAAAAATTATTGCGCAGGCGGACCGGCTTGGCACGGATTATGAAGTGGAAGTTTTTGTACATAACGCGCTGTTGGACAAAATCGTTTATGATTTGCGTGCCCCGTTAAACCAGAGTGCATACAGCGGCATGGTAAACGGCAAAACCGTATGCGCCGGTTATGCCCGTTCTTTCCAATACCTTATGATGGAGCTTGGGATTCCCTGTTATTACTGTACGGGTTACGCAGGAGAAGCCCATGCGTGGAATATCGTGAAACTGGACGGGGAATATTATAATGCGGATGCAACGTGGGATGATACCGACCCGAATACATACGATTATTTTAACAAGCCTGATGCAGAGTTCAACGCAAACCACAGGAGGGAGGATTTGTCCGTGAACCTTCCGCCCTGCAACGGAACGAGGTATTCCAACCGGGAGAGCAGCCCAAGGAATGCGGGAACGGACAGCACGTACGGCAGCGCAAGGTTTTTGGAGGAAGCCGGATTCCGTGAGGAGGACGTACTGTTAAGCCTTGACGAATACTACGAAGACTGCTATAACCAGATTATGGCCAATGGCGGCTCCTGTACTTTCCAAAACGTGGTGGACGGTGAGAATCTTTGGATGCAGTGTTACAATGCTTATAACAGCGATGCGTATTCCGGGGGATATATGGACCGGGTGTTTGCGGATTTGGGTGCTGCGGGATGCAATGTGGATATTGAGGCGGAACTTTTGCGGGATGGAAGGTTTCTGCTGCACCATACGGTGGAGTTCAGGTATTGATTTCCGCTTGTGCGTCCGCCCGTCAACATAACAGTTCAGCCTGAAATGTTATGTTTAGACGGACGCACGGACGGGAAAATTTTGCGGGGCGGCGGCAGCGGAATTGCCTGTCCCGGTTTTCCGTGCACTTTTTTCGGCTGGGAGTTTCTAAGCAGAATGGCGCAGGTTATCATTGGCTGCGGTCGCCCTCTATCGGCATCCATGCCGAATCGGGCTAAACCGTGCATC